>JBIIQM010000055.1:0-19897 GCA_044342075.1 Pirellulales bacterium | reverse complement strand
CCGATGCGAGCAAGAAGAAGGCGCCAGCGGCTCCGGCGGCCAAGCCTGCCGCAGCGGCAAACCCCGTGAAGCCCCCGGCTGCCGCCAAGCCAGCGGCAGCGCCTCCGAAGCAGCCGCCGCCCAAGCCTGCACCGCCCCCCGAGGCGGAAGACGATGCCGACGATGAAGGCCCGCACCGCTCCGTGGGCTCGGCCATCCTCAAGACGGCCCCGGCCTGGGCCGTGAGCATGCTGGTTCACATCGTCGTCCTGCTCTCGATGGCGCTGATCGTCCAGGATCCGCCGAAAGAGGAGAAGGCCCGCGTCATCACCTCCTCCGCGCCGGAGGTGGTCGAGGAATTCGAGGAGTTCGAGGAGGAACTCCCACAGGATCAGCCCGACACACCCGAGCAGCAGGAGTTCACCGAGGCCGTCGTCACCGATGCCGCCGTCGTTGAAAACGTCGAGGTCGTGACCGACGCCAGTGAGGTGGATGCGGCCTCCGTCGCCGTCGAGTTCACCGACTTCAGCACCGAGACAGCCGCTTCACAGGATCTCCTCAGCAGCGTCGGCGCCGTCGGCGGAAAGGCCGGCGGCATCAGCGCCCGCACCGATGCCAACGCCCGGAAAAAGCTCGTGCAGTCAGGTGGTGGCACCCCCGAAAGCGAGGCGGCCGTCGAGGCCGCCCTCAAATGGTTCATCAACCACCAGATGCCGGACGGCAGCTGGAACTTCGACCTGACCAAAAGCCCGAGCTGCCAGGGGCAGTGCAAACATGCAGACGCCAAGGGGGCGAAGCAATATCCGCTAGCGGGGCCGACCGCGCTGGCGATCCTGCCCTTCCTCGGCCGCGGCTATACGCACAAAGAAGGCCCGTATAAGAAGCAGATGGAATTCGCCTTCAACGCACTCGCCACGAAGGTGGTCAAGGGCAAGGGGAATGCAGGCGAAGGGAGTTACGTGCAGGGGCTGGCCGGCATCTGCCTCTCCGAGGCCTATGCCATGACGCAAGACCCGCGGCTCCAGATGCCCGCGCAACTCGCGGTCAACTACATCATGGCCTCCCAGGATCCGGTGGGCGGCGGCTGGGGCTATGGCTATCGGTCCCCGGGAGACACGTCGATTCTTGGCTGGAACCTGATGGGCCTGAAGAGCGGCCACATGGCTTTTCTCCAAGTCGATCCGATGAGCGTCAAGCGAGCAGTCGCGTTCCTCGATTCGGTGCAGAGCGACGAGGGCTCAGGTTACGGATACCGGGGTCCTGGCAACTCGCCTCCACTCACAGCGGCCGGCCTGCTCTGCCGGATGTATCTCGGCTGGAAGAAGGATCATCCTGCGCTCAACCGCGGCCTCGACCGGCTAGCCAAGTTGGGCCCGAACAACAACCTCTATTACGACTATTACGGCACGCAGGTGATGCATCACGTCGAGGGCGACCGTTGGGTGGCCTGGAACAGCAAGATGCGCGACATGCTCGTAAAGGCGCAGGCAAAGCAGGGGCACGAGCAGGGCAGCTGGTACGAGGGTTTTGAATCCGGTCACGGCCCGGAAGTTGGCGGCCGCATCTACACCACGTCGCTCGCGACGATGATCCTCGAGGTCTACTACCGCCACTTGCCGATCTACAGCCAGCAGAGCGTGGACGAGGATTTCAAGGAATAGCGGGCTACGGGAGGCGAGCGGGTCGGCGGACAAAAAGGTGTCAGGACTCTTTTCCGGCCTGAACGCGCCTGTTCCCCAAAAAGGGGTGAGCCGGAAAAGAGTCCTGACACCTTTTTGTCCGATATCTACCATGGGCCATCCAAGGGGATCGCGGTCTGCGCCGATGGGGCAGTCCGTCGCGAGGGTACGATCGACCCAATCGGAAAAGTCTGCCAGCCGGCGCCGCCATGCCGTTCCAACCAGCCGACAAGCCGTGGATCGAACGCGCGGTCGAAAGCCCGTCGCTACGGTCGGGCTACATGAGCCTCATCGCCCACGTGCTGGTGCTCATCCTCTTGGCCGTCTTCGCCTCGGCGCCGGCGACGAAGAGCCGGCCGCGGCCGCTCGTCCTCGAACTCGCCACGAGCGACGCTCCGGGCGCCGCTGAAAGCCCGGCGCAGCCCGTGGACATCGCGGTTGCAGACGAGGCTGATGAGGCCGTCGAACCAGAGGCCGATCCTGCGGAGACGGTGGCAGATGAGCCGCTCGTCGCCGTCGAGGTGCCCGTCGAGGCGTTGGCCGAGCCGGCCGCCACCGTCCGGCCGACGGAGCCCGTCGTTGAGATTGCACTGCCCGCGCTATCTTCACTGCCCGCGCAGGCCGTGTCGGCACGGATCGCGATGCCACGCGGAGAGCCGAAGATCGCCCGCGACGGGCAGGGCGTTCCATTCGCGGCGCGGCGCGGCGAGGCCCGCCGCGAGGCGGCGCGGGCCAATGGCGGATCCACCGAAAGCGAGGCCGCCGTCGAGCGCGGGCTCGCCTGGCTCGCGCTGCACCAGGCCGTCGACGGCTCCTGGCAGTTCGACCTCTCCGGCTGCCGCTGCGACGGCGCCTGCCGCGATCCCGGCTCGCTCGAGAGCTCGACCGCGAGCACCGCGATCGCGCTGTTGCCATTCCTCGGCGCCGGCAGCACCCACCTCGACGGCCGCTACCAGGAGACCGTCTCCCGCGGGATCTACTATCTCGTCAGCCGCATGCAGCCGACGGCGCGCGGCGGCGACTTCTGCGAGGGCACGCTCTACGGCCACGGCGTGACGACGCTCGCGCTCGCCGAGGCGCTCGGCATGACGAAGGACGAGATGCTCGTGCCCTACGTCCGCGATGCCGTGCGATTCATCGAGACCGCGCAAGACCTGCACAGCGGCGGCTGGCGCTACCTGCCGGGGCAGTCGGGCGACATCACCGTGACGGCCTGGCAGCTCGCGGCGCTCAAGAGCGCGTCGCTCGCCGGCATGGAAACACCCTCGCCCGCGATCGACGGCGTCCGCCGTTTCCTCGACCGCGTGCAGACGCAGAAGGGGGCTGCTTACGGCTACCGCACCCCGGCGGCCAAGCCCTGCACGTCGGCGATCGGTCTGCTTTGCCGGATGTACACGGGCTGGGGCAGCTCCCAGGAGCCGCTCCTCCGCGGCGTCACGAATCTCGCCAAGCCCGGCCCTTCACCGCAGGCGATCTACCAAAACTTCTATCTCGCGCAGGCGCTCCTGCAGCTCGATCATCCCGTCTGGCCGCGCTGGAACGCGAAGAACCGCGATCAGATCGTGGCGCAGCAGGCCCGCTTCGGCCACGAGACCGGCAGCTGGTTCTTCGCCGACCCCGACACCGCGCCGGGAGGCCGGCTTGCCCACACGGCGCTGGCCATCCTGACGCTCGAGGTCTACTACCGGCTCCTTCCGATCTACGGCGAAGAAGCCGTCGAGCGGGAATTCTGAGCGGCGAACAGCGGCAGGCGAAGGGATCGGCTGAAGCTCGCCGAGCGTTAGGAACTTTCGACCTTCTGAGGAATGAATCGCCGTAGGTCGTGGAAGGAGACTGGCCAAGGCCGGCCCGAGGCCGGAAGTCCTCCGCGAGGCGACTTCTGCCGTCCCTGAGCCGGGGCGATACTCGCAAGTCCAATGCGGACTAGAATGGAGCCACCGGAGGCATCTCCATGCGGCTCGAGACCTATTCCTGGCTGGCGGTCGTGCTGGGCATCGCCTGCGCCGCGATCAACTGGCTGGGGCTCGCCGGCTGGATGGCGGCGCTGGTGATCCTCGTGAGCATCGGCGCGCATGTGGCGGGCAACGCGCTCGGCACGCGGCTTCGGGAGGCGACCGATCGCGACCTCGCCGCCCGCCGACGGATGCCGCGGCCGATCGCCGCGGTGCCTGCGGCGGCGCCCACGCACCTGGAACAGCGATCTCCGCTCGGCCGGCTGGTGCCCGTGTCGGCCGGGATCGGCGCGGTCTGCGGGGGCACGGCGGGGACGGTGTCGCTGCTCGCCTTCACGGCCAGTTCGATCCCCGGCGCGGTGCTCGGCGGAATCTCGTCGGCCGTCATCGGGGCCCTGATCGGATTCCTCGGGGCGAGCTTCGTGGAGATTCTCCGCACGAGCCTGCGCGAGGCGATCGCCGCCGAGCAGGCGGCTGCCTCGGCCGACCGGCGGGCCTGATTGGCCGGATGGCACCGCGGGCGGGGGCGTGGTACAACGTCGCCTCCCGGCCATAGGGCCGCCCACACCGCATCGGAGAGGATTCCATGGCAAAGCCCCATCGCGGCCTGAAGAAGGCCAACCACGGCGCCCGGCCCGCCAACAGCAAGGCCCGCAAGGCCAAGCGGAAGCACATCCGCACCTGATCATTGCCCGAGGGAACGACGCCGTGGCCCCGCGCGACTTCATCATCCATCCGAGCGAGTACGACCTCAACCGCGTCATCGCCGACATCCACGAGATCCGCCGCTGGAACAAGCAGCGGTTCGAGATGGAGCAACTGACGGCGATCGTGCACGAGGACCAAAGCCGCGGCCTGTGCGTCGGCTACAAGGACGTCACCCGCGACGAATTCTGGGTGCGCGGCCACTTTCCCGTGATGCCGCTCATGCCGGGCGTGCTGATGTGCGAGGCGGCGGCTCAGCTCTCGAGCTACTACACGCAGAAACACAACCTGCTCGACGCCAAGGTGATCGGCTTCGGCGGCATGGAGGACGTTCGCTTCCGCGAGCCGGTGGTGCCGGGCGACCGGCTCGTCATCGCGGTGGAGCGGGTCCGCGTGCGTCCCAAGGCGATGATCGTCTGCCGGTTCCAAGGGATCGTCCGCGACAACATCGTGGTCGATGGCACGATCAAGGGCGTGCCGCTTCCGGTGGATTACCTCATGGAAGCGGCGGCGGAATCGGCCGGGGGCACGACCGGCTCCTGATCCCCATGCCACGCCGCCCCCCGAAGAAGCCGGATCCGGCGCTCGATCTCTCCGCCCACCTGCTCGCGCTCGCCGATCTGCCCACGCCCCTCGATCCTGCCACGCTCTTTCCGCGGGCCGCCCCGGTGGAACTCGAGGTGGGGAGCGGCAAGGGGCTCTTCCTGTCGAGCGCCTCGGCCGCCCGGCCGGAGCGAAACTTCCTCGGCGCCGAGATCGCCGGTGGCTATGCCCGCCTCTGCGCCGGCAAGCTCGCGCGGCAGCAGGCGGCCAATGCCCGGATCATCCACGGCGATGCGACCCATCTCGTCCGCGCCATGCTGCCCGACGCCTGCCTCGCGGGCATCCACGTCTACTTCCCCGACCCCTGGTGGAAGGCCCGCCACCGCAAGCGCCGCGTGCTCTCGGAGACATTCCTGCAGCACGCGGGCCGCGTCTTGCCGGCAGGCGGAGAGCTGCATGTCTGGACCGACGTCGAGGAATATTTCAACGAATCGATGGATCTCGCGCGGGCGACCGGTCTCTTCGGCGAGCCTGCCGAAGAACAGCCAAGCGCCGCGGAGCACGACCTCGACTACCGCACCCACTTCGAGCGCCGCACCCGCCTGGCCGGCGAGCCTGTCTGGCGGGCTCTTCTCGTGCGCAATCAGCGACCGGCGGCTTCGTAGGTGCGCCCGGCCTGGCCGCGGGCCACTTGGTCGAGGGCGACCTGGTAGAGACGTTCGCCTGCGGGCGTCGGATATTCGCCTGTGATGCAGGCCTGGCAGAGTTCCGTGGTGTCGAAGCCGATTGAGCGGGCGACCGATTCCACGGGGAGGTAGCGGAGCGAATCGGCACCGAGTTTCGCCGCCATGGCGGCCTGCGCCTCTTCCGTCAGCGGGCCGCCCCGCAGGAAGGCCGGCGCGAAGAGCTCGTCGATCGTCGACATGTCGATGCCGTAAAAGCAGGGGGCGACGATCGGCGGGCAGGCGATGCGCACGTGGATCTCGCGGGCGAGGCCCAGCGACCGCATGCGGCCGAGCAGCACCTTCATCGTGGTGCTGCGGACGATCGAATCCTCGACGAGGATCACCCGCTTCCCCTCGAGCACCTCGCGGAGCGGCGTGTATTTCGACTCGGCCTTCTGCCGGCGGCTCGAGGCGCCGTCGATGAACGTCCGGCCGGTGTAGCGGTTGCGGATCAGGCCCTCGACCGATGGGATCGAGAGCCGGTAGGCCATTGCGTCGGCGGCCGCCTTGCTCGTGTCGGGAACGGGCACGACCACGGTGTCGGAGTCGATCGGGATCGTCTCGAGCCGGGCGAGTTCCTCGCCGAGCCGCTTCCGCGTGAGGTAGACGCTGCGGTCGTCCATCGTGCTCGCCACGTTGGCGAAGTAGATCCACTCGAAGAAGCAGTGGGCCCGGCGGGGGCTCTCCGCAAACCGCTCGATCCGCACCTGCTCGCCGTCGATGATCAGGGCCGTGCCGGGCTCGAGCGAGCGGATCGATTCGGCCGGGAAGCCGAGGTTGAGCAGCGCCACGCTCTCGCTCGCCGCCGCGATGAGCGGGCCGAGGCGGGCATATTCCATCGGCCGGATGCCGAGCGGATCGCGGGCCACGATCATGCGGCCGCAGGCGTCGAGCATCGCGAGATTCCAGGCCCCGTCGAACCGCTTCGAAATCGCGGTGAGCAGTTCCACCGGGTCGATCTCGGCATTTCGCGACAGCTCGTTGCCGATCGCGTGCATGATCACTTCGGTGTCGTTGTCGCGGGCGAGGTGGTTGTCGTCGCCGGCGAGGATTTCGGCCCGCAGCTCGGGGTAATTCGCGAGCTGGCCGTTGAACCCAAAGGCAAACCACTTCCGCTTCTGGATGTGGGGCCGCTCGAGCGGCTGGGCATAGCCGCGGTCTTCGGCCCCGCAGGTGGCGTAGCGCACGTGCCCGATCGCAGCCCGGCCGAGGTGCTGCTCCATCAGGCTCTCGTACTTGCCGCGGTGGCTCAGGCGAAAGACTTCGCTCACGCTCCCCACGTCCTTGAGCGTGGCGAGCAGCTGGGGCCGGCCCGGGCTCCAGGCCGTCATGCCGGCGGAGAGTTGGCCACGGTTTTGGATGTCGAGAAGCATCCGCGGCACGAGACGCGACACCTCCTCCGGCCCTTGGTGGGGGCAGAGGGGGCTCGGCTCCGAACCCGGCAGATGATAGATCGCCGCCAGGCCGCATTCGTGATGGAGTTCGCTCACCGCAGACGCCCGCAGGGAAGGCCGGACAGGAAGGCGACGACCGGACTATACGGGTTCGCTCCAAACCCCTCAACGGGCGCGTGCCCTGCGGCGGGATTTGGAGCCCGCCCCCGAGTCGGGCCGCCGCCGCCGGGCCGCGGTGGCCGGCTCCCCCGCCGTGAGAGTAGGATGCGGGCCGTTTTTCGTTCCGCATCCGCCGCCCGCTCGCCATGCCCGAACCGCTTCGACAAGACATCGCCGAATCCGCCCGGTTGATCGTCGTCAAGGTGGGAACCCGCGTGCTCACCGGGCCGGACGGCCTCCTCGACGCCGCCCGCATCGAGTCGCTCGGCCGTCAGTTCGACGCCCTGCTCGCCACGGGCCGCCGCGTGGTGCTCGTGAGTTCGGGCGCGGTCGGCGCCGGGATGGGGCGGATGGGGCTCTCCACGCGGCCCCAGGAACTCGCCCACCTGCAGGCCGTTGCGGCGATCGGCCAGAGCTGCCTGATCGAAGCCTACGAGCGGTCGCTGCGGTCGAAAAACCGCCATGCGGCGCAGGTGCTGCTCGTAGCCGACGATCTCCAGGACCGCACCCGCTACCTCAACATCCGCAACACGCTGCGGGCCCTGCTCGACTACGGGGCGATCCCGATCATCAATGAAAACGACACCGTCAGCGTCGAGGAGCTGCGGACGAGCTTCGGCGACAACGACCGGCTGGCGGCGCTGGTCACGACGCTCCTCGGAGCCGACCTGCTGGTGCTGCTCTCCGACGTCGACGGCGTGTTCGACCGCCATCCCTCGGAGCCGGGTGCCACGCGGCTCGACCGCGTGGAGACGATCGACGCTGGCGTAGAATCGCTCGCCCGCGACCGGCTCGGCGGGCTTTCCAAGGGGGGTATGGCGAGCAAGATCGCCGCCGCCAGGATCGCGACGGAGGCGGGCAGCCACTGCATCATCGCCTCGGGCCGCGACGAGCGCGTGCTCGAATCGATCGTCGCCGGCGAGCCCGTCGGCACGCTCTTCGTCGGCCGCGGCGTGACGATGCCCGCCTGGAAGCGCTGGCTGGGCTGGTCGGCCGATTCGCGCGGCAGGATCGTCGTCGATCCGGGCGCCCAACAGGCGGTGGTCGCGCAGGGCCGCAGCCTGCTGGCGGCCGGTGTCCGACGGCTCGAGGGATCGTTCGCCACCGGCGACGTCGTCTCGCTTGCCGGTGAGGATGGCCGTGAATTTGCCCGCGGCCTCGTCAACTATCCCGAGGCCGACCTGCGCCGGATCGCCGGCCTGAAGACCGAACAGATCGCCGGCGAGCTTGGCTACTGTCCCTACGACGAGGTTGTCCATCGCGACAATCTGGCCGTGATCCGCCGCGACCAAGCCCCCAGCTGAACGGCCCTCCCGACCGCCTCGTCTCGCCATGCTGCAGGAATTCCTCATCGTCCTCGCGCTGATCCTCGCCAACGGATTTTTTTCCGGGGCGGAGATGGCGATCGTCGCCAGCCGCCGCGGCCGGCTGCGGCAGATGGCCGAGGCCGGCGACGAGGCGGCCCGCAAGGCGCTCGAGCTCGCCTCGAGCCCCGACAAGTTTCTGCCCACGGTGCAGGTGGGGATCACGCTCGTCGGTACGCTGGCGGCGGCCTACGGCGGCGACCGCCTCGTGAGCGACATCGCCGCATGGATCGCCGCGAATGCCCCTCCGGCGATCGCCGGGGCCGCGCAGCCGATCGCGCTGACGATCTTCGTGGCCGTGCTCTCCTTCCTCACGCTCCTGCTCGGCGAGCTCGTGCCCAAGCGGCTGGCGCTCCGCCGCGCCGAGTCGTTCGCCCGGCTCGTCGCCCCCGCGATGCAGGTCTTCGCGCGGATCGCGAAGCCGCTCGTCTGGGGCATGAGCACGGCCACCTCGGCAGTGCTCTTTCTGCTCGGAGCCCACAAGACCGACGAGCCGAGCGTCTCGGTCGACGACATCGAGCACCTGCTGGAGGCCGGCCGGGCCGAGGGGGTGCTCGAGGCCGTCGAGCAGGCCGTGGCGGTCGAGGCCCTGCGGCTCGGCGAACGGACGGTGCGCGACATCATGCGGCCGCGGATCGATCTCGACGCCCTCGACATCGACACCCCGTCGGCCGAGGTGCTCGGTGCGATCGCCATGGCCGGCTATTCGCGGTTGCCGGTCTACGAGGGTTCGCTCGACCACATTCTCGGCTATGTCTCGCTCAAGGACGTCTTGCGTCATAACTGGATGGGCTGGCCGATCGAGCTCCGCAAGATCATGCACCGGGCGCTCTTCGTGCCCGAGACGATGCCACTCGACCGGCTGCTCGAGCTCTTCCAGAAGGAGAAGAACCAGCTCGCCATCGTGCTCGACGAATACGGCGGCACCGAGGGACTCGTGACGCTCGAGGACGTGCTCGAGGAGCTGGTGGGCGAGATCCACGACGAGCATCGCCGCGAGCGGGTGACGGCCTTCACGCGGCGCGACGACGGCTCGTGGCTCGTCGATGGCGGCGCCACGGTCGAGGAGCTCGTCGAGACGTTCGAGCTGAAGCTCGAAGCCCTGCCCCGCGACTATTCCACGGTGTCGGGACTCGTGCTCGCCCAGTTGGAGCGGATCCCCGCCGTCGGCGACAAGGCACAGTGGCAGGGCCTCACGATCGAGGTCGTCGACATGGACGGCCGCCGCATCGACAAGCTCCTCGTCCGCAAGTAGGGTAGGCTTCAGCCTGCCAAAAGTATCGACAGGCTGAAGCCCGTCCTACTCCTCGAGCGGGCCGGCGCGGTCGAGGACGTCCTGCAACACGAAGGGCTTCGGGAACTTCTCGTCGAGCTGGTCGAGCACCTTGCGGTAGCGGCCGACCTGTTCGGCGAGATCCTCGGCGGTGAGGTGGTCTTCCCGCAGCACGGGCGACGCATCGAGCACCTCGCGCCAGGCGGCAAAAGACTCCTCGAAGGCCTTCTTCGCCGGCTGGAGCCGGGCGTTTTCAAACTCCCGCTCCGCCCGCCAGGCCGCCTCGCGGGCCCGCAATGCCGGCTCCGTCACCTCCATCTCGCAGGTGGCCCGCCAGAAGTCGAAGTTCACGATGTCGCGGTAGCGGTCGATGATGTCGGCGGTCTCCTTCGCCTCGACATACTGCCGCGCGAGCTCCCTGGCCTTGTCGCGCGCGTCGGCGGGTGCCTCGCGGGCCACCATCGGCCAGGTCACCTGGAGCGCCGCATCGGCCTCGGCCGCCAGCTTTTGCTGGGTTTCGCTGCGGTCGATCGGCGGCGTGTCGAGGGCCTGCTTCTGCTCCGGCGTGAGCGCCGCTCGCTTCGCCTCCCCGGCGGCCTTGAATTGGCCCGGAAGCAACGCCTCGAGCTCGCCGGCCACCCGATCGGCGCGGGCCAGCTCGGCCTCCCGCAGGCCGAGGCGGATCGGCACGTCCCAGCTCGTCGGAATCTCGCGGATGGAAAACCGTCGCATCTCGTCGCCGGCCAGCTTCCATGCGTCGCGGGCGGCGTCGCCAAACACGCCGTCCTCCTCGAGCGCCCGCGCATAGTTGATCGCCGTCATCATCGGCTCGCTATGGAAGATGAGCGCGGTCGTCTTGAGCGGTGCGCCGGAATCGGCGAGCTGCTGCGCGGCGAGATACTTCTCGCGGGCCACGAGCCAGTTGTCGCGTTCCGGCAGCGTGCGGCCCGGCCGGTCGCGCTCGTGGAAGTCGTCGTCGGCCTTGAAGAGCCGGCGATACTGTTTCTTCTCGTCGGCCCGGCCGATCTTCTGGCCGATGAACCAGCCCATCCGGCCGAGCAGCCGCGGCTCCCGCTGGTTGAGCATGATCCCCTGCCTGAGGAACTCGATGCCCTTCATCACCCAGGCGTAGCGGTCGTGGTAGTCGTCGAACTCCACGGAGATGTTGTAGGAGAGGTTGTGGGCCTGGAAGTCCCAGATCGAATAGAAATTCGGCTGCAGCTTCGTCATCTGCTCGAGCGCGGCCGAGAGGTTCGTCCAGTCTTCCACCTTCTTGTAATGGTTCGCCCGGTCCCAGAGCAGCGTGACGGCGATGTTCTTGAGGCCGAGCGTGGCCAGCCGCATCGTCTCGCTCGTGGGATCGACCTCGCCGAGATTCGACTGCGACAGGCCAAACTGGCTCCGCAGCCGGGCGAGGGTGCCGCCCGGGCTTGCGGAATCGGCCGGCTGGCTCAGGGCGGAGAGCGGCACGAGCAACACGGCGATCGCCACGAGTGCCAGGAGCGTCTCGCGGCGCAGGCCGAGCCAGGCCTTCTGCGAATCGGAGCCGGACGTGCCACGCTGGCTGGTCATGCCGCCACCTCCCGTGCCCGCAGGCAAAACGCGCCGATGATGAAGAATGCGACGAGATAGCCGAGTGTCTCCAGGCCGTGCTCCGCGAGCAGGTCGAAGGGGATGTCAAAGCCGCCGGCCAGGAAGTCACCCGTGCCGAGCGCCGAGAGCGACGGGAAGAGGGATGCCCCGAGCCGCATCGGCGCCAGGAGAAACGTGTCGATCGTCTTCATGGCCGTCACCGCCGGAGAGGGATCGAGCTCGAGCGTGATGCTCGTCTGCGTCACGATCCGATAGAGCGACTCGATCGGCCCACCGCCCGGCACGATCGAGGCGTCGCCGGTGACCTGGCTCTCGAAGAGCCGCGTGATGAACTCGCGAAACTGCCCCACGAGCACGACGGAAAGCGTGGCCAGGAGCGCCACGGGGCCGGCGAGGAACGTGCTGAACATCACGCCGAGCGCCGTCGTGAGCAGCATCGAGAACCAGATCCCGAGACAACTCTTGAGATAGTTGAAGGCGAACGAGCCGTCGCCGGCCCGCAGAAAGAAATCGGCCTGCGCCACGCCGTAATACTGGGCCGGCTCCAGGCACTGGAGCACCACCTCCACCCGGCCGTTCGAGACGATGTCGGCGAAGAGATCCACTTGCCGCGTGCCCCCGTCGGCCGTGGTCGCGGGCAATTGCCGCGGAATGAGCAGCGAATCGATCGTGAATTCCTTCGCCGTGAAGTAGATCGGGTCGCCCTGCAGGCCGGTCGAGGGATTTCTCACCCGCACGCTGCCGGCGATCCCCTTCTCGATGTCGCCCTTGTAGGTGCGAAACACCCGCACGATCATCTCGAGCGGCAGGCCTTCGGGAAATTCGGCCG
The DNA here is from genome assembly GCA_044342075.1 of Pirellulales bacterium. Taxonomy (GTDB): domain Bacteria; phylum Planctomycetota; class Planctomycetia; order Pirellulales; family UBA1268; genus RGVT01. The sequence continues at coordinate 7,702 of JBIIQM010000055.1, read as the reverse complement.
CCGTCACGCCGTCGAACGTCCAAATCGCGGCCGCCAGCGACCCACCCTCGATGTATTGCCGATACGACCACTCCGCGCCGACGCTGATCCCTTTCGTGCTCGGGCGGCCCTCGCGATCGAGAAACCGCAGCTTTCCGCGAAGCGGCTTGCGGGCCTCGAGCAGCCCTTCGGGCGGGCCGATTTCGTAGGTCGTCTTGCCCCCGTTCGTCACGGCGCGAACCGGATGCCGATGCCCTTGCACCGTGTCGGTGCGGCCGGTGCCGTCGGCGACGAGTTCTATTCTGTGGCGGTGCCCGCGGTCGAGGCTCGTGCGGCCCTCCCAGCCGGTCGTCGTGCCGTCCTCGGCCTTGATCTCGACGACGTCGTCCGCCACCGCGTCGTGGCCATGCCGCACGCTGCGAACGACGAACGCCCAGCCGGCCGCGCCCATGATCGCGAGCAGGAGCGTGCCGACGGTGGCAAAACCGAGCATCCGACCGAGGACGATCTCGCCGGTCCGCACTGGCTTCGTGGTGACGGTCTGGATCGCCTTCGTTTTGATGTCGGCCGGCAGGCTGAAGACGGAGAGCACGAGCACGACCAGGCAGACGAGCAGGTTGGTCGCCGACTGGATGAATCCGAGATAGAGCTTGCCGGGGTTCACGCTCGTGGGATCGAGAAACCATCCGGCGAAGAGGATGATCAGGGCGAAGAGCCCGAGCACCACGAGCACGTTCCGCCGGAGCGACTCCTGGATCGCCAGCCGCGCCAGCGCCCAGATCCGCCGCGGCGACATGCCGGCGAGGTCACCGAGGCCGGTGAGAACGCCGCGGTAGACGCGGTCGCCGGCGACGAGCGGGCCATGGAGCACCGCCTGCACGAGCCAGGCGATCGCCGCCGCGAAGACGGCCACGAGGGCGCCGGCGAACAGGTATGAAAGCAGCGCCGGCCCGATCCAGGCCGAGAACTTCGGGATTTCTTCTTCGAGCACCATCCGGCTGCCACCCTGTCTTCCGCGTGTCTCTTGCCGTCACCCTTCCGCCAAGACCGCGATCAGCCGCGGTGCGGATCGCCCGACGTCCGCGCCCGCCGGCCCGGCCGGGCTTCGGTGTCGCGCACCACCTCCAGAAACAGGTCTTCGAGCGTCGTCGTCGGATTGCCGATCTCGATCTCCTCGCCGCCATGACGCTTGAGGACGGCCCGGATCTCGTCATAGGCCGCCGGGGCAAGCCCCTTCGTGCGGATCTGCGTCACGTCGGTCACGCGGAGCAGGTCTTCGACGCGGCCGAGTTCCTTGAGCTCGCCCTGGTGGAGCACGGCGATCCGATCGCAGACGTCCTCCACGTCGGCCAGCAGGTGCGACGACATGATCACCGTCTTGCCGCGCTTCTTGAGGTCGATGATCAGATCCTTCATCTCGCGGGTGCCGATCGGGTCGAGGCCGCTGGTCGGCTCGTCGAGCAGCACGAGTTCGGGATCGTTGATGAGCGCCTGCGCGATGCCGATGCGGCGGGTCATGCCCTTGGAATACTCCTTGAGCTGCCGCTTCTTGTCGCGGCCGAGCCCCACCATGGCGATGAGGGCATCGGCGCGGCGCTTGCGCTCCTCCGGCGGCATGTCGAAGAGCCGGCCGTAGAAGTCGAGCGTCTCCTCGGCGTCGAGAAACTTATAGAGATACGTTTCCTCGGGCAGGTAGCCGACCCGCTCGTTCTTGGAGACGTCGGTCGCATCGCGGCCAAACACGAGCGCTTCGCCCGAGGTCGGGAAGATGAGCCCGAGCAGGAGTTTCATCGTGGTGGTCTTGCCGGAGCCGTTGGGCCCGAGCAGACCGAAGATCTCTCCACGCCGAACCTCCAGATCGAGGGGCTTGAGGGCGACTTTCTTGCTGCGGCCCCAGAAGTCGCGATAGATCTTGGAGAGATTGCGGGCCTCGACGATCACGTGGTCGTCGCGGCGCCCGTCAGCGGGGGAGCGGGTTGCATGCATGAATGGCTGCCCGTGGAGTGTGGCCATAACTCCTTTGGTTGTACTGCCAAAGGCTTCCGTGTGTAGGGCCCGCCGATCCCAGCACTTGACGGCTCGGCGGGAATGCCTACAATCCGCGATGAGAATGATTCTCAATTTCTAAACCAGCTCTGATTTGCCACTATCGAGGCTGCGAAAAATGAGTTTTACCCCGATCGACGACGTGATTGCGGATCACATCTGGGACCTCGCTCCGGCTCCGCTTTCGGAGGAGATCATCGACGACACGCTGATCGAGGGCGAGCAGCCTGACGCCGCAGCCGAAACTCGGACGCATCGCAGTGGGTTCACGCTCGTCGAACTCCTGGTCGTCATCGCGATCATCGGCACGCTCGTCGGCATGCTCCTGCCGGCCGTGCAGGGCGCCCGCGAGGCGGCCCGCCGCACCCAGAGCCTGAGCAACCTCAAGCAGATCGGCTTGGCCCTCCACAACTATCACGATGCCAACCGCAGTCTGCCCCCAGGATTTCGGTCAACGACGACCGGCTCCTGGGCCGGAGGGTCGAATGACGCCGTTCCGGAATCCGGCCCCGGCTGGAGTTTCTTTTCGCTCATCTTGCCCTATACGGAAGAAACGGCCCTGCATGCCTCGATTCGCTTCGATCTTCCGATCACCGACCCGCTCAACAAGTCCGCCCGGGAAACGAACGTGGCCCTGTTCATCGATCCTGGCGACACTGGCTCCCGCTTGATCGACATCACTGATTCCGGATCGCCGCCCGCCGCCACCAATACGCCGACCGCACTCACGCAGGCCGCCGTCTGCAGTTATGCAGGCTGCCTTGGAACAGAGAGCTATGAACAACTGCCCTTCACCGGCGTCTTCCACCGGAATAGCAAGATTCGATTTTCAAACATCACTGATGGCCTGAGCAAGACAATCGGCATCGGTGAGCGAATGAGCCGCCACACCCGCAGCAGCTGGGTGGGCGTCGTGCCCGGGCAGGAACTTGTCTACGCCCCCGAATCCCCGCGCTATAACCCCGCTCAACTGAGCTTCAACTTTCGGCCGGCGATTACCGCCACTCTCGTTCACGTGAAATCGAGCGTGCCGAGCCTGCAAGGTAGCCCTGGCGGCTTCGTCGGCCCCTACAGCGCCGGCACCAACTTCCTCAACATGGATGGTTCGTGCCGGCTCATCAATGCCGAAACGCCCGTGGACATATTCAAGGCACTGTGCACCAGGGCCGGCGGCGAGGCGATTACTGGCGAGTACTGATCGCCGCGGAAGAGTCTTCGACGACTGGCTTCCGGGCCGCAGCCTGCTGCGTCGCGATGGCCACGACCCTCTGGGCGGCCATCAATTCACTCGGTGTGAAATAGGGCTCGTCCGGAACACCGCCGGCGTGGTCGATCTTCTCCGCCGCCAGCTGCTCCCACGACAGGCCGTTCGAGAGATGCCAGGCGGCAGCCTGCGCCACCTTCTGCGACAGTTCGCCGCGGCCGAGGCTCTCGAGCACGATCGCGAGTTTCGGATCGCTCGAGAACGACTCGACCGCCGCGAGCTTGTAAGGATGACGGCTCGAAGGCTCCGGCTTGCCGTGCTCGAGGCAGACGGTCGTCACGCGAAGCACGCGGGTCTTCTGGGGCGGAATCGAAAACGCGCCGCCACCGGCCGCCCCCGCGCCACCGCCTCCCATGCCGTTCATGCCCTGACCGCCGAGCCCGCCGCCAGTGGCCTGCGGGCCGCCGCCGATGCCGCCGGCGCCGAAGCCAGCGGCGGCACCGCCGCCGCCCATGCCCATGCCCATCTGAGCGAGCACCGGCACGCCGGCAAAGGCCGCGGGGAGCCGCAGCGATAGCGGCTTCGAGGTCTGGTTCGTGATGATGACCTGCGCCGAACGCGAGTCGTTCGGGATGTATTTCACGGCCACGTCGCCCTTGGCCTCGGCGGCGAAGAGCTCCGCCGCCTGCGCGGCTGATGCCACTGGTGCCGAAGCACTCACCCCCCGCGATCGCCCTCGCCGAACCGGCTCACGCGCCACGGCGGGCAACATCGAGGCGACGAGAGCAACGCCACAGAGGGCGACGGCGAATGAGCGGGCCATGGAAAGATCCTGGAAGGCTGCCGGCGGAAACCACCACCAGTATGCCTTCGGCTTTCCAGCCGGCGAAATCGGACAGATAGCCCGGATATGACGATTTTTCCGGCCCCGGCCAAAAGTAGGACAGGCTTCAGCCTGTCTCGCCGAATGCGGCCCCTCTGAAACTAACGCTTCGAGAACTGGGTGCCGCGGCGGGCGCCACGCAGGCCGTACTTCTTGCGTTCCTTCATGCGGCCGTCACGGGTGAGCAGGCCGCTGTGACGCAGGCTCTCGGCCAGTTCGCCGTCAAACGTCTTGAGCGCCCGGGCGATGCCGAGCCGGCACGCGCCGGCCTGCCCGGTCGGGCCGCCACCGTCCACGGTAATGTCGATGTTCACCGCCGATTGCTTGCCCACCTGCTCGAGCGCACCAGAGACGAGCACCCGGTCCTTCACGGCCGGGAAATAGGCGTCGAGGTCGCGGCCATTCACCTTGATCGTGCCGGAGCCGCTGCGGAGACGAACGCGAGCCACGGCCGTTTTGCGGCGGCCTGTTGCGAGGATGTCGGTGGATCGAACTGACTTTGCACTCTCGGCGGCCATCGTCTCTTCCTTCGCTTGAAGCTCTTTACTGGGGTGAATGACTGGGGTGAATGAACTCGATTACTTCGCGCCCACTTCGAGCGTCTCGGGCTGCTGAGCCTGGTGCGGATGCTCCGAGCCGGCGTAGACCTTGAGTTTGTCGAGCATGACGCGGCCGAGACGAGTCTTCGGCAGCATGCGGCGCACGGCCTCCTCGATGATCAACTCGGGACGGCGGTTGAGCCGGTGCTCGGCCGTCTCGGTCTTGAGACCCTGATAGCCGGTGTACCAGCGATAGAGCTTCTGCTGCCACTTCTTGCCGGTGAACTGGACCTTTTCGGCGTTCACAACGACGACGAAGTCGCCGGTATCGACGTGGGGGGTATAGGTGGGGCGATGCTTGCCCATCAGAACCATCGCGATGTCGCTCGCCAGCCGGCCGACGACCTTGTCACTGGCGTCGACCAGCCACCAGCGCTGCTCGATCTCGCCCGGCTTTGCCATGAATGTCTTCATTGTCTCGTCCGCTCGAATCCTCGACGGGGTGCCGTTTTGCGGCACGTTTTCGGGTGTTTGGGAGCCCCGGATGCTACCAGTGCAGAGGCGGGTGAGCAAGCGGCCCTGCTCTGCCCCGTTGATCCCGAACATCGGCGCCTTTTTCCGGCTACGCAGAAAGGGTCCGGAGCCGGGTTGTCAGCCCGGCGGACGGCAATCACACTTTGGCGGCGTCGACCCCTCGTGGCGTCGCCCCCACTAGCCCCGTGCCGGCCCCGGCGCGGCCACTCCCGCAGCAAGGCCCCCCGATGAAGGTTGCCGTCGCGAAAGAGACGTTTCCTGGCGAACGGCGTGTGGCGCTCGTGCCCGCCGCCGTGGCGCCGCTCAAGAAGGCAGGGCTCGACGTCGCCGTCGAGACCGGTGCCGGTGCGGCCGCCGGATTCTCCGACGACGACTACCGCGCCGCCGGCGCCGCGATCGTCTCGCGCGACGAGGCCTTCGCCGCCGACTGCCTGCTCACCGTGCGCACCGGCGGCGCCGCCGGCGATGCCTGGCACGCCGACCGCGACCGCCTCCGGCCCGGGCAGATCGTGATCGGGATGTGCGATCCGCTCTCGTCGCCCGCCGCCTGCCGCGAAGCGGCCGAACGCGGCGCGACACTCTTCTCGCTCGAACTCGTGCCGCGAATCACGCGGGCGCAGAGCATGGACGTGCTCTCCAGCCAGGCCAACATCGCCGGCTATCGCGCCGTACTCGTGGCCGCCGGCGCGCTCCCCCGCATCCTGCCGATGATGACCACGGCCGCCGGCACGGTCACGCCCGCCAAGGCGCTGATCCTCGGCGCCGGCGTCGCGGGCCTGCAGGCGATCGCGACGGCCAAGCGGCTCGGCGCCCAAGTGAGCGCCTACGACGTCCGCCCGGCGGTGAAGGAGCAGGTGCAGAGCCTCGGCGCGAAGTTCGTCGAACTGCCTCTCGAAACCGGGGCGAGCGAAGCGGCCGGCGGCTACGCCAAGGCGATGGGCGAGGAGTTTTACGCCAAACAGCGGGAGCTCCTCGGCAAGGTCGTGGCCGACAGCGACATCGTCATCTGCACGGCCCTGATCCCCGGCCAGAAGGCCCCGGTGCTCGTCACCCGGGAGATGGTCGCGAAGATGCGTCCCGGCAGCGTGATCGTCGACATGGCTGCCGAGCGCGGCGGCAACTGCGAAGGCTCGGCCCCCGACGACACCGTCATCATGAACGGCGTGACGATCCTCGGCCCGACGAACCTGCCCGCCGACGTGCCGTTCCACACGAGCCAGCTCTACGCCAAGAACATCGCCACGTTCCTGGCGCATCTCGTGAAGTGCGGCCTCCCGAACGTGTCGCTCGACGACGAGATCTGCCGCGACACGCTCGTGACCTCGGGCGGCCAGATCGTCCACCCGAAGGTCCGCGAGCGGGCCGGCCTGCCGCCGCTCGAGACCGCCACCGCCTGACGCCGCCCCCACCCCGGAATCAGACCCGGAATCAAAACATGAATCCCTCGCTGCTCCCCGCCCTGCCCCAGCTCTTCGCCGCCGCCGTCACAGCTGAGGATCCCGCCTCCCGGTTCATCCGGCTGCTCACCGTGTTTCTGCTCGCGATGTGGGTGGGCTTCGAGGTGATCATGAAGGTGCCGCAGCGACTCCACACGCCGCTCACCAGCGGCTCGAACGCGATCTCAGGGATCACCGTCGTGGGGGCCTTGGTCGTGGCCGGCGCGCTCTCCACCGGCACGAGCACGCTGCTGGGCCTCGCCGCCGTGGTCCTCGCAATGATCAACGTGGCGGGCGGCTTCGTCGTCACCCACCGGATGCTCGAGATGTTCAACCCGAAGAAGAAGTGAACCCCGCCCCATGTCGAGCCAAGCCTGGATCAACCTCGCCTACCTGACGGCCTCGATGCTCTTCATCGTGGCCTTCAAGCTCATGACCGGCCCGCGCACGGCCGTGAAGGGCAACTACCTCGGCGCCCTCGGCATGGCGATCGCGATCATCGCGGCCTGCTGCGAGAAGCCGATCGCGATGAAGGTGGCCGAGCACGGCGCCTGGCCGCTGGTGATGCTCGGAATCGCCGGTGTGATCGGCGGCGTGATCGGAGCCTTGCTGGCGATCCGCTACCCGATGACGGGCATGCCGCAGATGGTGGCGCTCTTGAACGGCTTTGGTGGCGCGGCCTCCGTGCTCGTCGCCGGCGCCGAGCTCTCGAGCACCTGCAACCTCGCCTTTTGCGACAATGCCGAGCAGGCCGCGACGGCCGCCGCCAGCCTCGCCCCCTGGACGCAATTCGCCATCGCGACGGCGCTCACGGGGCTCATCGGCGCCGTGACGTTCTGGGGCAGCCTCGTCGCCTTTGCGAAACTCGAGGAACTGCCGCAATTCAAGAAGGCCTGGACGAATCCCAACCGCCACTGGATCAACCTCGGGCTCGCCGTGGCGACGCTGCTCTTAATCTGGGGCGTCTGCGCGAATCCCGACCGCACGATCCTCTACTGGCTGCTCGTGATCGTCGGCAGCGCCCTCGGCTGCACGCTCACGCTGCCGATCGGCGGCGCCGACATGCCGGTCGTGATCTGCC
>JBIIQM010000011.1:0-54882 GCA_044342075.1 Pirellulales bacterium | reverse complement strand
GTCGCCCCGACTTGCTGGCGTCGATGAAGAGGCCCACGCGGCCCGTCGAACACGGCGATAGCGGGTATCGTGTCGTGGTAGAGATCGTGTTTGTGGTCGAAGAGGCCCCGGAAGGGGGTTACACGGCGCGGTCGATCGGTGAATCGATTTTCACCGAGGCCGACACGCTCGATGCTCTGCGGGCGAATGTCCGCTCGGCTGTGGAGTGTCATTTCGACGAGGGGCAGGCCCCGAAGACGCCCTGGTCTCTGGCCTCCTTTTCATCGGGGCCGCCTCTCTGGTGCTGACGCCGTTTGTGCATCGAATCATGCACAAGTTGCACATGGAAGACGAGTGATCCGCCGCAGCCTGTTGGAGTCGACGAGCGTCTGCGGCACATGGTTGTTGTATCCCGCGGGGGGAACTGTTGGTTCGCCAACCGTGAGAGACACGGGCCGGCAGAAAGTGCTGCATGGGTCGGCGGAAGTACGGCGGTCATGGTCCGAGGAGCGCAAGCGGGATGACGGCGACTCCGTCGGGCCGGCGATAGGCCTGCGGGCCGGTCGTGAGAACCGCCATGTCGATGAGGTCGTCCTCGAGTTCCCGTTTCAGCCAGAGGAGATGCTTTACGTCGGTGTCGTCTACCGTGCCGCCGAGTTTGACTTCGATGGCGAGCACTCGCCCGTCGGCCCGCTCGATAATGAGGTCGATTTCTCGCTCCCCTCCAAAAGTTCGCAGGTGCCCAACCCGAGCCTCAGCTGCCTGGGCGTACACGCGGACAGACAACGCAGCGAGTGATTCAAAGAGAGCGCCGACAAGCGGACCCTTCCCGGGTTCTTCAGCTTTCTCGCCGGAGAGGAGTGTTTCGGTGGTCGCCCCCAGGAGCCTGGCTGCGAGGGCCGGATCGGCGAGGTGGTGTTTTGGTGGGTGCGACAGTCTCGAAATGGGATTTCGGCTCGGTATCCAGGCGGGCACAGGATCAACAATCCAGAGCCTTTCGAGGATGTCGCGGTAGGGCATGGTGGTTCGCTTGCTCGGTTTTGTGCCTTCTCCACCCGTGGCCGCGTCGCGGATCGTTTCGTAAGACGTCGTGGTAGACGTCGCTGCGGCGTAGGCCCGGAGCCAACGCCGGACGAGTTCCGGCCGGCGGACACGCATGCCCATTTCGACAAGGTCGGCATCGACGATCCGAGTCAGGTATCCCTCGAGTTGTGTTCGTAGCGGCCGGCCCGAAAGTGTGCGGAGGCCGGGAAAACCAGACCGAACGATCTCCTCGCCGTACTCGCGAAGAGAAATACTGCTTGTACCGCCGATGAGATGTCGCCCGCCGCCGAGCAAAGCGCCGAGGCTGACCGTGGGCGTCTGCCGCTGCCGTTCGAAGAAGGAGAGCGGCCGCATCCGGAGCGTCACGATCCGGCCGGCGCCGGAATGTGTTGCGGAGTCACCGGGGGTCGCCGATCCGGTGAGCAGGAAACTGCCCGGGCCAGCGCCATCGTCAACGGCTCGTTTGACCGCATCCCAAACGGGTGTGAACCGCTGCCACTCATCGATCAGCACCGGGCGACGGCCTTCGAGGGCGAGGTTTGGGTCGGCAGCGACCACGGAAAGTTCGGCGGGCACGTCGAGCCGCCGGATGGTTGCCGCGAGTCTGGCTGCCGACTCGGTCTTTCCAACGCCTTTTGGCCCCTCCAAGGCGAGGGCCGGAACGGCTTTGAGCAGGCCCAGGAGCTCTTCGTCCAAAACCCTCGAAATATACTTGGAATCCCGCATGAAGCCATATTCTAGTGAACCATTTCGCGGGTTGCTAGCGCACCATTTCGCGGCTTCTTGGTGGTCCGTTTCGAAGGAGATTTTGCTGAGATCACGGTCCAGTGCATCGAGGGCCTCATCGCCTTCGAGCATGATGGCCATGCGTTTGGCAAGCGACGCCTCCCGCCAACCCTTGCGATATACTCTGTGTCCGCAGGGTTGCTGCCATTGCCCCTCGGTCCGGAGCCTCTGTGATGATTCGCGCTCCGCTGGACGCTCGCCGGCCCCGATCGGCCTGCAGATTCACGCGAATCTCGAGATGAAGGTCGAGTTCCGGTGAATCGCTGGATGCCTGCTCTCGTCTGGCTGGTTGGCGCGGCGGCCGCGGTCGCTGACGACGCGATCATCTATTCGAGCGTCGTGCGCACCGAGCCACGGCCCCTGCGCATTCACGTGCTGAAACTCGATCTCGAGAGCCACGACTATCAGCCCGTCGTCGTCGTGAACGCCGATCCCGATGGCGACGGTCTCTTCGCGAGCCGGCCTCGTGGCGGCCGTGAACTCTGCCGTCTTCGGCCGCTTGCCCGACGCTGATGGCAATCGCAGCGACCGGTGGGCCGTCGGCATGCCGGTCGGGATTCTCGGCTGGACCGTGGCCGACGGACTCGAACGCAGCAGCTTCGAGCGCGGCCGCGCGAGTCTCTGGTTTGACGCGACGGGCCGGCCGGGCATGGCCGCCGATCTGAAGGGCGTGGGCGGCGGCGCGGCGGGGGTGCGACAGGCGACCGCGGGATTCGGGATGCTGCTCGTCGATGGCGAAATTCGCGCGGGAGAAGGCGGGCCGCTGCATCCGCGGACCTCCGCCGGCATCAGCCGCGACGGCAAGACGCTCATCCTCGTGGTGGTCGACGGGCGGCAGCCGGGGGTGAGTGAAGGCGTGACCGATCGCGAGTTGGCCACGATCATGATGGAAAGCGGCTGCGACGACGCGATCAACCTCGACGGTGGCGGCAGCAGTGTGATGCTCGTTTCGGATGACGGTGGCTCGGGGCCGGTGGGGCCGCGAGTCGTAAATTCCCCGTCGGGAGGCCGTCCGCGGCCGCTGCCGGTCCTGCTCGGCATCCGCAGGAAGTGACCGCTGGCCCGCGCGGAGACCTTGCTCGTGGACGGCGACCATGCGCTCGAACCGACGCTGCCGCAGGTGAACCGGCGGCCGACGGCGTGGCGATCACGAACGGCGTTCACGCGGTGGCATCGAGCAGGCCGCGCATGTAGCCGACGGCGAACAGCCGACCCATCATGTGGTAGCCCGCGAGCTCGTTCGATTCGCCCTCGAGCGTGGGCACGTGGTCGGGTCGCGCCGGGCCCGTGAAGCCGATCTCGCGGTAGGCGCGGATGCACGCGGCCATGTCGGTCTTGCCGTTGTCGTGAAACGTCTCCCGAAACCGCGGCACGGCGCCGGCCACGTCGCGGAAGTGCACATAGTGGATCCGCGGGCCGAACCGGCGGATGAGCGCGGGGATGTCGTGGTCGCCCATAGAAGCGAACGATCCCTGGCAGAAGCACATGCCATTCGTGGGGCTGTCGTTGAGTCGAAACACCCTGTCGTATGCCTCCGGCGAGATGATGATCCGCTCCTGGTGCTTGAGCGGCGACATCGGCGGGTCGTCGGGATGCAGCGCGAGCTTCACCCCTTCCTTCTCAGCCACGGGCACGATCCGGTCGAGAAACCAGGCGAGGTTGTCCCAAAGGCGGGCGGCCGTGATCGGTCCGCCGCGGCCGGGGGATGGATCGAGGTCGGCCGCGTCGAAGGCCGTCACCAGCGCGCCGCCCCGCTCGGGGGCCGTGGTCGTCGTGCGGGTCCAGTCGTCGTCGGGCATGAAGTTGTAGCAGAGGATCTCGACGCCGAGCCGGGCCATGTCGCGGACGAGATCGACGAACCCGGCCAGTTGTCGCTCGCGCCCCTCGCAGCCGTGGGTGAGCTCGTCGTGCGGGATGTAGCCCTCCACGATCGAGATCGCGAGGCCGTGCCCCTTCGCCTGGGCGACCATGTCGTCGAGCGTGCGGCCGAGGTGGGCGGGGTAGCGGGCCACCACATCGCTCGCCCCCATCTGGGCGGCGAGCCGGAGCGTGGAATCGACGTGGGGCGTGCAGACGAGGGCGATGCGCATGGCTGTTTCTTCGACATCATACCGGCGGCCGTCGAACCGAGGGTGTGCCTCTGTCCGGCCGGCGTATGTCGTCGTCCGCCTTACCCCATCAATCGCCAAATCACGACGACGTCAAATGATCGGCAGCTGTCGCCTGCGGATGCGATGGCGGTCGATGACGACAAGGCTTTCGGCCAGCAGTTCATGCGCGACACTGCGCAAAACGCGTTGAACCAACTCGATCATTTCCTTGTCGGAATACGATCCGCCTCGCAAGAGAATGATGCCGGGGCTTTTCTCCGGCACCTCCGCCATGAGTCGCCCGAAATCGAGGTCGGCCGTGATGACGACACGCGATTCTGCGCGAGCCCTCAGAAGCAGCGTCGAGTCTGCGGCGTGTGCGGCGCCGATGTCAGCGGCGTGGATGGCGTCGTGACCGTGCTCCCGCAGAAACGTGGAGAGCGACGGCGTGAGCGGCATGTCGATGAGAAATCGCATGCCGCCTAGCGGGTGAGTTCAAGGTTTTCGTCTTCGGCGAGAAAAGCTGCGTATTCGAGGGACTGACGGATGTCGGCCGGTTCAAGATATGGATACGCCGCAAGAATTTCCTCTGCGTTCTGGCCCGCGGCAAGCAGTCCGAGAACGCGAGAAACTGGGAACCGCAGACCGCGGATGCATGGTTTGCCCGTGCACACCGCGGGATCGATCGTGATTCGGTCGAAGCCTTGCATACCTTAATGATACCCATTGCCGAGCGGGACCGGCAAACCGGTTCGCCTCCCTCAACGGCAGTGATATCTGCCGCACGGCGGCCATTCATGGCTTGGCGGGCACGATTTCGGCGAGCCGCTTGGTGGCCTGTTCCTCGCCGAGGATTCCGGCGGCGGCGAGCGCGCGGGCCGCGGCGGCTACCACCGCCTCACGATCCTTCACGTTGGCCTGCGCCCAACGGCGCAGCGCCTGCACGTCACCCCCACGGACGAACCGCCATTGGAAGGGCGTGTTTTCATCGCCGTCGTTGACGTAGCCGTGGATCCGCCACCAGCCGATCATCGCCTTCGCCCCGGCCGCGAGTCGCGCGGCGGCGGCATCGTCATCGCCGGCCGGCGTCGCCACCGCCTCCAGGAGCCCGCGGCGGCTTTCCACCTGGGCGGCGAGGATGTCGAGATACCGCCGCGGCCCGCCCGGAATAAACGCGGCCGCCTCGCCCGAGAGCGTGGCCTTGCGGAGCCGGTCGGGCAGATCGGCGGGCAGCTTGTCGAGCGGCAACTCCAAACACCGCCACGTGGGCACGAGGAGCGCCCGATCGCCACCGAGAAGATCGGCGAGGTCGCCGAGCACCTTCTCGTCGGGCGTGTCGAGATAGGAGAGGTCGGCCGATGCCCGGGCGAAGAAAAAGAGATTCGGCAGCACCATCACCGGCTGCTGGGCGTTGCCGAAGACACCGTCGGCTGTGGCCGCATATTTCGCCTCGTCCCGCAGCATCCGGCGGATGTCGGCAAACTGCAGCACGGCCCCGGGAATCGACGGCTCGTATTCGATCGCCTCGTAGAGAAAGAGCGTCGACCGCGGCATGAGGCCGGCCTCTTCGGTGAGGCAGATGTTCACGCGGCCGTTGGCACGATCGGGCGGGTTCGATCGCCCCGGGAGCAGCAGCCACGGCTCGGGCATCCCGGCGGCGAGCGATTCGAGCGAGCCCTTCACGAACGGCACGATCCGCTCGGGTGGATTCGACGGGCTGCCGCCCCACACCTTCTCCGTGCCCCAGCCGCACCACACCCAGGGGATGAGCCGCTGCTTTCCGGGCCCGGTGCCGCAGGCATCGAGCGTGGCCCGATCGGCGAGAAACACAGAGAGCCACTCCTTCGGCTGGGCGCCGCCATAGCCGCCTGGATCGCCGTCGATCGTCACGTAGGCGTCGGCCGAGTTGGCGATCGCCATCATCGCGCGGCGGTGGGCGAAGTAGGCCGCGGTCTCGGCCGGGTCGTCGAGCCGCACGTGCTTCCACACGGGGTACGGATTGCGTTCCTTCCAGGGCTTGGCGGCGATCGACGGCGGCGGCGTGAGGTTGGCACACTGGGCGAGCCAAAACTCGAGGCCCGCGGCATGAGCATCGTCGATCGTGCGGGCATAGTCGCGGATAGCCTGGGCGTCGGTCTCGGAGAGCGGCGTGGGAATCGACTCGAACATCGGCCAGTTCATCACGCGGTCGAAGCCGAGCCGCTTGAGCAGCTGATACATCGCCGCGAAGTCTTCCCGCTTCCAGGAGCGGACGGCGAAGGGATGCTTGAAGAGCCAGCCCTCGTGGAGATAGAAGCCGCGGTGCTTGAAGCCGGTTGCCGGCTCGGCCGCGGTGCCGACCGCTGCCGCGGCGAGAACGACGAGGCAGGCGACTGCGCGAAGCAGACGATCGCGACGGGGTAGATGCATCAGCGGCCTCGGAGCCTGGTGGCAAAACGTGTTGTGAGGCTCTCAACCTACCACAGCGACGCCCCACGCTGGTGTGCCTGCGGCCTGTGGTGGTGCGTCTGACGATTGAAGATTCAGCGGGCGGGATGGCCGGGCGATGCTTGTTTCGCGGTATGCTACCGATTGCAGATCAGCCTCCTCGAGCTGGCGCTGCTTTGGGCAGCCGTTGCAACTGCTGCGGATGACCTCGCGCTCGCGACACTCGCCGCGTCACGCCGGCTCGCACACGCTCCGCTGGCTGCCGAGGCCGTCGATCGCGAGCGTCACGACGTCGCCCGCCTTGAGGAACACCGGCGGCTTCATCCCCATGCCCACGCCCGGCGGCGTGCCCGTGATGATCACGTCTCCGGCCTCGAGCGTGATGAATTGCGAGAGGTAGTGCACGATGTGCCAGGCATCGAAGATCATCGCTGCGGTCGAGCCGTTCTGCCGCCGCACGCCATTGACCTCCAGCGTGAGGCCGAGCTTCTGCGGATCGCCCACCTCGTCGGCCGTGACGAGCCACGGGCCGAGCGGCAAAAAGTTGTCGCTGCTCTTTCCCTTGCTCCACTGGCCGCCCCGCTCGATCTGAAACGCCCGCTCCGAGACGTCGTTGGCCACGCAGAAGCCGGCGACGTGGTCGCGGGCCGCCTCCTTCGAGGGCAGATACCGCGCGTCGCGGCCGATCACGAGGCCAAGCTCCACCTCCCAGTCGGTCTTCTCGCTGCCGCGCGGAATGAGGATCGGGTCGTGCGGGCCGCAGATGGCGCCGGTCGCCTTCATGAAGAGGATCGGCTCGGCGGGAATGGCGGCGCCCGTCTCCTTGGCGTGGTCGGAATAGTTGAGGCCGATCGCAAACACGTTCCGCGGCCGCGCCACCGGCGCACCGATCCGCGCGCCGGCGGGGGCGTCGGGCAATGTGAACCGGATGCAAGCCGAGTGGAGATGGTGTGAGCGGGTGGAGCGGCCGGGCGAATCAGCAGAGGGATGCCTTTGGTGGGGGTGGTTGTCATCAAATGAGTTTGGTCTTGCCTGGCACCGCCGGAGCCTGCCGTGGCAGCGACGAGGTCCAGGTCAGATCCTTCGGGAAAAGGTCGAGCTGCGACTCCTCGGTGACGAACTTCCAGGTCACCTTTTGACCGGTGTAGGCCGCCATGCGTCCCATCACGGCCACGAGTGAACTGTCGGCCATCCGCCGCAGCTCCACGATCGGCTTGCCGGCGCGGATCGAATCGACGAGGTCCTTGTGCTCCTGCTTGTAGGCGACGGCGATGCTGCCCTTCATCTCCCACACCTCCTTGCCGGCCCGATCGAAGATCCGCGACCCGGCATTCGCCGCCCCGATGTGGCATTCGCCCTCCGAGCCGTAGACCACGTTTGAAACGTCCGTCGCCGCACCCGAAATCTGCCGGCACATGAACGACACGATCCGCTCGTCGGGATACTCGTAATTGACGTTGAAGTTGTCCCAGAGTTCGCTGTCATCGGGCCGCGTGAACCGGCCGCCGGAGCCGAAGGCCGAGACGGGGTTCGCTCCCATCACCCAGTTCATCGTGTCGAGGTTGTGCACCGCCTGCTCGACGATCTGGTCGCCGGAGAGCCACACGAAGTGATACCAGTTGTTCATCTGGTATTCGGCGTCGCTCATCCCCTCGGTGCGGGGCCGATACCAGATCCCTCCGGCACAGTAGCGGGCCGTGGCGCCGATGACGTCGCCGATCGCACCATTGCGGATCTGCTCGATCGCGCCGATGTAGTTCAACTGACGGCGATACTGCGTGCCGGCCACGATCGCCGTGCCCTTGGCGACGGCAGCGTCGTGGGCCTTGAGGCACGTGCGATAGCCCGCCGGATCGACGCAGCCCGGCTTCTCGGTGAACACATGCTTGCCCGCCTCGACGGCGGCGAGCGTGTAGGCGGGCCGAAAGCCGGGCGATGTCGTGACGTGGACGAGGTCGATCGAGGGGTCATCGAGGATCCGCCGGTAGCCGTCGAACCCTTCGTGGATCGTATCGACATCTGCCACCTTGCCCGGATGCGCCTCGCGCATCGCCTTCCAGAGCGAAGCGCACTTCGAGCCGTAGAGGTCGGCGGTGGCGACGAGCTTGACGCCTTCGTTGATCGAGAGGGAGTCGTTGATCGCGCCCGAGCCGCGACCGCCGCAGCCGATCACGCCGATCCGCAATTCGCGGGTTTCGGCGGCGGCGAGCGACGAGTGGACCATCGTCGTGGAGAGCGTGGCGGCGGCCGCGGCCGTGAACGAGCGGCGCGAGACCGCGGTGGGGCGAGTGGATGCTTCAGCCATGGGATAGCTCCTTGAGATCGACGAGCACGTCGGCACGCAAAATCGGGCATGACAGGCTGAAGCCTGTCCTACAGTGGTTTGACACGGATGTTGCGGAAGTGGACTTCGTCGTGATGACCGGCGAAGCCGATGTGGCCCTTTGTGCGGGCGAGGCCGGGATGAGGCTTGCCGTCGGGCGTGGCTTGACCGTCGCGAAAGGGCGCCGTGTCGGCATCGAGGATCGTCTTGCCGTTGACCACGACTTTGATCTTCGATCCCTGCACGGTCACCTCCTCGGTGTTCCACTCGCCGGCGGGCTTCAGGCATCTGCCCCGCTCGGCGGCGACCACGCCGTAGATCGAGCCGTGCGCCTGCCAGGGCTGCAGTTCTTTGTACTTCTCGTGGCCGTCGTCGAGGATCTGGAGCTCAATACCGTCGAAGGCGGCGTTGCCCTGGGCCGGAGTCCGGATCGCGAGGCCGTTGTTCGCCCCCGGCGTGAGTTTGAAGTCGAAACGCAGCACGAAGTCGTCGTATTCATTCACCGTGAGCAGGTTGCCGCCCACGCCGGGCTTGCTTTGCAGTTCGCCGTTCACGGCTTCGTAGCCGCCGGTGTCGCCCTGCCAGCCCGTAAGGTCGCGGCCGTTGAAGAGCGGCGCGAACCCGGTGCGACCTTCGGGCAGTTCGCGGATGCGGAGCCGGCGAAACTCGACGGGGGCCCCCTCCGATTCGAGGCACAAAAATCCCGTGGCGGGAGAGCAGTCGTTGCCCCCCGAGACCTCGTGGCCATTCACCCAGAGTCGCACCTCGCCGTCGATCGCCCGCACGTAGTAATGGTTCCACTCGGGTGTGCCGCGTGAGTGCCGCGATGTCGGAAAACTCCGCTTGCCGTCCGGAGCGACTGGCGGAAATGGCTTCATCGCAGAGGAGCCAACGGGAAACACGTCGCCATTGGTCGTGAACCAGTTCGCCTTCTTACCGGTCGATTTCTCATAGTGCTCCGTGAAGCCGTGGTCGAGAACCTGCACCTCGATGCCGCCGGGCGGGAGTTTGTCGGGCGGGAGGTTCACGAACACCTCGGGCGGGGCCCAAAGAAAGATTCCCGAGTTGCCGGCTTTTTGCAGGTGCCGCCACTCAGCCGACAGTTCGAGATTCGTGACCAGCTGCTTGGTGCGGATCACGCCGACGGGCTTGCCCGTGCAGCGGGCCGTGCCGTTCTTCCACGTCCAGGTGTCTGGCGAACAGTTCACGTTTTCGAAGTCGGCCTCGCCGAGGTCGCGCCAGCCGGGGCCGGAGCCGTCGAACGTGCCGAGTTCACGGATGAACACGTTGCGCACGTGCATAATCGATCCGTGCGTCTGAATCTGGATCGGACCGCGGTCGGGAAGGGGCGTCGCGCCCTTCGTGAAGTAGTTCGGAAGGGGCTGGTTGTCTACGACCAGCTGGTCGTTCAAGACGACGGTCACGCGGTCGCCCTGGATCCGGATCCGGAAAGCGTTCCACTCACCGGTGGGGCGATCCGCTTTCACGAGTGGATCCTTGGCCTCGGTGCCCGGCGGGTTGTTCCAGAGCCCGCCCGAGCCCTTCTGGCAGCCGAGTTTGAAGTCTCGTTCGCAGGTCGGATCCCACATCTGCACCTGCGGGTTGCCACGCAGATAGATGCCGCTGTCGCCGCAGGGCTGGGGAAACATCCACTCGACATACAGCTCGAAGTCGGCGTAGTCGCGGTCGGTCGTGAGGAACACACCCTTGCCGTCATTCACGATCACGCCGTTCTCGACCTTCCAGTGGGCGGCAAGGTCGGCGTCCCATTCGGCCTGCCGCTTGGCCCGCTCCTCGGGCGTGCCCTCGGCTTCCTTTGTCGGGTCGAAGTGCGGCCGGCCCCGCCAGCCGGACAAGTCCTTGCCATTGAAGAGCGGCGTGAAGCCCGCGGGGGGCTCGGCTCCCGCGACGGCGGCGATGAAGGCGAGGAAAACAGCAGCCGCGAAACACTTCATGATGAAACCTTCGTTGGCACGCCGCCTTGGGCGGCGCTCTTGTCGGCGGCGAAGATCACGTCGAACGTCTTCTTTGCCTCGAGGTGATCTGCCCCCATAAATGGCGTCAGTTTGTATCACCAGAGTAGCCCTGCCAAGGGATCGCCCCTGTCCGCTTGCTGAATCGCAGTCGAAGCAAAGCGTGACCACTGACGTCAGAACGCTGCGAACACCCACCAGATCGCGACCCCGAGGCAGACAAGGGCCGTGGCCACGATCCACATGGGCTTGGGGGATGCCGCATGGTCCTCCGCCGACAAGTAGCGATCGCAGGAGGGGCAATAGGGCGAGTCTTCGAGGATTTCATGCCGGCAGTAGGGGCACGGTATCGTCGGCTCTTCGTCGGAGTCTTCCGGCGTGTCGCCCTCATCCACGTCGTCGTCGTCCCAGTCTGCTTCCTCGTCGTCTGCATCCCGGTAAGCATTCATGGGCGGACCTTCCTGTTTCCCTCGACGTGCCGGGGTTCATAAGGACAGTGCCGGCAACCTGAGCCGCAGCAGTGTCCGCGCTTCAGGTGGTATGCGGCCGTGAAGACGAGCATGCCGTTCTCCAAATACCAGTCGGGCTGCTTGGGGGCGGCTTTGTCGTCTTTATCCGGCGTGGGAGGTGGCATCGCGGTCTGGCCGGTCATTTGGCGAGGACGATGATGGCCGACCCGATAAAGATGAAAATGCCGCCGACGACAACCGGTAGCTGCAACTGGCCCTTGAAGAGCAGGACCGAGAACAACGCGACGAACAGCGGGTAGGAGATTTCCAGCACGGCCGACTTGTTCGCCCCCAGCAGTTGGATCGACCCGAGGATGGAAAGGGCTGCTGCCGTGGCCGTGATGAGCGTCAGGCCGACCAACGGCAGGCTCGATCTGGTGGTGTCGATCGTGAACAGCCCGGCCGGCGAAGCACCTTGAGCCAGCAGAATCACGCCGGCAACCAGCATGCCGCACAGACAATGCAGGAAATAAAGCTTGAAGACCGACAGGCTCGATAAAACCCGTTCATCAAGGCAGTAGGTGAGGCCCCAGAGGACGGACGCCAAGACGGCCAGCATGAAGCCGGCATTGAGATCCCAGGATGAGGGTAGTGGGCTGGTCATCACGTCTCCGAGCAGGTTCGGGCGGTGGAAAATAACGTCGTCAGCACACCCGGATTCTAGCCGCTCGAAATAAACGACTTAAACTGTGTCGCGCCGCAGGCTCCGGCTTGGTGAGATGCTCTTTCTCGGCCCGCTACTGGCTGGATGCCGATGCTCAAAAGACGTGCGAGACGTGTTCACGGCGTGTCGCCCTGGTTGTGGTAGGGATCGATTCGGCTCCACATCGTGCACGACCTGCGATTGACGCCGAGACGATACGGGCGTACACTCGCAAGGCAGAGTGTGGCTCGTGGAGTCTCGGGTTCAGGAGTGCCGCCTGAAGAGGAGCTCGATCATGGCAACTGTTGATTTTTACCCGCACCTCGCGGCCGACGCTTGCGGTCGGGTGTGCATCGGAAGCTCTCGGTACACCGTTGAGCACCTTGCAGCTGAGCATCACTTCCTTGGCTGGACGGCGGAGGAATTGCTTCGCCAGCACCCGGATTTGGCTCCGGCCGAGGTCTATGCAGCCCTCGCCTACTTCCACGATCATCACGAGGCCGTCCTTGCGGCAATCGAAGCAACGGGGAAGTGGGCGGATTCGCAGCGGCCGTCGCGCACGGTGTCGCGCAGCGAACTTTTGAAGCGACGTTCCTCGGATACGAACGCCGTCTGACATGATGGCGAGGGTGCCGCATTGTGTGCTCCTCGACGTTCACGTGCCAATCGCCGTGGCCGAATCGCTGCGTCGTCGCGGTATCGACGTGATGACGGCGCAAGACGCTGGCTTCGCGCTCCTGAATGACGAAGCCCTACTGCAGCAAGCGGCGGATCAGGCCCGGGTACTCGTCACACAGGATGCAGATTTTCTCGAGATCGTGTCGAGATGGAATCGAGAGGGTCGAGAATGCTGCGGCGTGGTTTTTGCGCGGCAGGGAATTGCCGTCGGCGTTTTTCTGGAGTCGCTCGAGTTGTGCCTGTATGGTTTGTCTGAGGAAGAATTGCGGAATCAGGTGGTGTTCGTGCCGCTGCGATGACGGACTCGGGGCAGGCAACTCGTGATTTCCGCCAGCCACGAAGACTGCGATCTGATCGAGCAGAAGCCACCCTATGAGGACCTACAGATGACCGTGAAGGAGTTCTGCGCCGCGCTTGCCGCCAATCCAAACGCGAAGATGCACTGGATGCTGCCCGACAATTCGTTCGTTCCCGCCCACTACCACATCACCGAGGTCGGGCGTGTGCAGAAGGATTTCATTGACTGCGGCGGCACGGTGCGGTCGAGCACGGCGTGCGTGCTGCAGGTCTGGGTTGCCAATGACGTAGACCATCGGCTGGAGTCATCAAAACTGGCGAGCATCATGGACGTCGCCGCTCCGCTTCTCCAGTCGGACGAACTGCCCGTCGAGGTGGAATACGAAGAGGGCGTGATCTCGCAGTACCCCATCGGCGGCATGGAAGTCACGCCGTCCGGACTGCTCTTCTATCTCGGCACCAAGCACACGGCCTGCCTCGCGCCGGAGAAGTGCAAGGTGGGCGATACGGGCTGCTGCTGAATCCCTCGCATCAGTCGAGCGCCGCCAGGATCGAACTGACGATCGCGTCGGGCTCGCGCGCCACGTCGACGACGATCGGATTCTCGTCCAGTGCCGGTCGCTCGAGCAGGGCTAGTTGACTGTCGAGCAATGCGGCCGGCATGAAGTGGCCGGCCCGCTGTTGCATCCGCTGGCGGATGACGCCCCCCGCGTCGTCGAGGTGCACCAGTCGGATGAGCGGGTGGGGTAGGCCAAGACGGTCGCGGTAGCGGCGGGCAAGCGCAGAGCATGCCAAGGCAGTGTTTCCGCGCCCGGCCGCCGCATCCCGCAGAACCGCGTTGAGCGCGTCGAGCCATGGCCAGCGGTCGGCGTCGGTGAGCGGCGTGCCTGCCCGCATCTTTTCGACGTTCGTCGGCGGATGAAAGTCGTCGGCGTCGAGGAAGGTCCAGCCGAGAGCCTCCGCCAGCCGCCGGCCGATCTCCGTCTTGCCGGCACCGCACACGCCCATGATGACCACGGCGCGTGTGCGGAGGCCTTCACCCGCGGCTCGGGAGTCTTTCTCGATCATGGCGCAATCTTATCGCCAATGAGCACGGTGGAGAACGAACTGGACTGCTCGGCCAGAGCGTAGCCCGAAGCCAGCGGTGGCCTGGCGTTGCTCGCTGTCGAACGCGCGTCACTTCTTGACGGCCGGCTTCGACTTGTCTTGCTTGGGCTTCTTGTGCTTCTTGTCGTTCCGCTGCGAATTGTTGCCCTTGCCCATCGTGAGACTCCTTCTTGCTGGAGGGATGAAAGCCGCCCGGAGCGGCCCGTGGATACCCCGGAGCATCGCGACTCACGGGCGCTGCGCCAAGAGCCAAAAAGGGGGAACTGTGTTCAGCCGGCGTTGTGGCAAGGCGGCGGCTACGCGAATCCGAAAAGCCCGCGGGCGTTGCCGCTCGAGACGTCGGCCACCAGCCGGTCGAGCCAGTCGCGGCGGTCGGGGAGGCGGCCGCTGGCCACGTCGGCCCCGATGAGATCGCAGAGGATCCGCCGGAAGTATTCGTGCCGCGGGTAGGAGAGGAACGACCGCGAGTCGGTCACCATGCCGACGAACCGCGAAAGCAGCCCGAGGTCGGAGAGCATGTTCATCTGATCGCGCATGCCCCGCTCCTGGTCCATGAACCACCAGCCGCTGCCCCACTGGATCTTGCCCGGCGTCGCGCCATCCTGAAACGACCCGGGCATGGCGGCGAAGAGGGCGTTGTCGGCCGGATTGATGTTGTAGAGGATCGTGCGGCCGAGCGAGTTTTCCGCGGCGAGCGTGCCGAGGAAGCGCGCGAGGCCCGGCCCCTGGCGGGCGTCGCCGATCGTGTCGCAGCCGGCATCGGCACCGAGCCGCGCCGCGAGCAGCGGATTGGGATCGCGGAAGGGCCCGAGGTGCAGCTGCGTCACCCAGCCTTTCTCGTGATTGAGCCGGGCCACGAATCGCATGAGCCAAATGGTGAACCGCTCCGCCTCGGCTGCCGTGGCGGTGGTGCCGGCGATCGCGCGATCCCAGATGGCCTGCGCCTCCGCGTCGGTGCACTCGGTGTCGGCGAGGTATTCGATGCCGTGGTCGGTGGCCCGGCAGCCCGCGGTCGCGAAGGCGGCATGCCGGCGCTCGAGCGCGGCGCGGAGGCCCGCGAACGTGTCGGCCCCGACACCGGCCGCGTCGGAGAGCCGCCGCACCCAGGCCCGCAGCACGTCGGGCTTTCGCACTTTGAGCGCGGCATCGGGCCGAAACGTCGGGACGACCCGCGTCTTGAAAGTCGAGCCGGCGGAAGATTGCGCGCGGCGGATCGCCTCGTGAAATTCAAGGCTGTCGGCGGGGTCGTCGGTCGTGCCCACGACCTCGACATTCATCCGCGCGAGGATGCCCCGCGCGGTGAGGTCGCCCGTGGCAAGCTGCCGATTGGCCTCCTGCCAGATGCGGTCGGCCGAGGCGGGCTCGAGCAGTTCATCGATGCCGAAGTGGCGGCGAAGCTCGAGGTGGGTCCAGTGGAAGAGCGGGTTGCGGAGCGTGTAGGGCACCGTCGCGGCCCAGGCGGCGAATTTTTCGCGCGGGGTGGCCGACCCGGTGATGAGGTCCTCCGCCACTCCGTTGGCCCGCATCGCCCGCCACTTGTAGTGATCCCCGTCGAGCCAGATGGCGTGGAGGTTTTCGAACCGGCGGTCCTCGGCGATGTCGCGCGGGCTCAGGTGGCAGTGGTAATCGACGATCGGCTGCGGCGCGGCCACGCGGCGATAGAGGTCGGCGGCCACGTCGCTTGAGAGCAGGAAGGAATCGTCGCAGAATGGCATCGGCGTAGTGGCTCTGGCGTATGATAAAGGCAGTTGGAACGCGAAGTGTAGCAGCACTTTCAGCCAAGCTCTTCGAGGTCTGCCAGGTCCTTCAGTCGACCTGCGGCCCGCTTTGCTGTGCGCATGTCATCGAGCCCAAGCACGGGCGTCGTAACATCACCAAATGTCGCCATGATCCTGTTTGGCCAAGCCGCTTCGAATTCCAGGCCCGTGACACTTGTCATGATGTCGATGCGGCTCGGCGGCAGGCCAATCTGGTAGAGCACGTCGGGCTCCGCGAAATCCTCGACTCGCATCTTCGCCAGCGGGGCCCGAAAACGCTGTAATGCCCGCCACGTTCGCCGTGCGTTTTCCGGCGTAGGCCTTACCCAGAGATCGATGTCGAGCGTGGCACGTACATGACCGTGGGCTGCCAGTGCATGAGCGCCGATGACCAAATACTCAACGGACTCGTCTCGAAAGGCTCTCAGAATCTCGACAAAATGCGGGTTCATCCAGCAGTGCTCCCGTGAGGACCCAAGCCTGTTTCGTCACTTCCCAGCAAAGCTCGATCCGCTCGGACGGGGAGAGATGGGAGTAATCGGCCTTTGGCTCCGGCTCCCCGACCCGGCCAACCCAGACGGGCCACGCTGATCGATCGGTGCCCGTAGCGTCGCCGGCATTCTCGTTCAGTTGGGACGGGCGGAAAGGTGTGTCGGCCATGCCACAATTCTAACCAGACGGGGAGAGATCTTCACGCCCGTGTTTGAAGGTGAAACCTGCTGCAAGCGGCGTAGGACGAAGAGGCTCATCGCGGGAGGGGGCTCCGGCCGGATGGTGATGGCCCGCGTCATCCCGCCGCTTCTGCGAAGGGCTTTTGTCGCCGCCATTCCCGCGGCGTGCGGCCCCGGAGCCGCCGAAACGCGCGGTTGAAGTTGGAGAGGTTGCCAAAGCCCGAGTCGATCGCGATCTCGAGCACCGGCTGGTCGGTCTGCGCGAGCAGCCGGCAGGCGTGGCCGATCCGCACCTCCGTCAGCCAGCCGACGAACGTGCGGCCGGTCATGCGATGGAAGAACCGGCTGAACCCGGCCGGCGAGAGTTTGACGACGGCGGCCACGTCCGCGAGCGAAAGCGGCTCGGTGAAGTGCTGCATGATGTAGCGGCAGGCGCGATCGATCCGCCGCGCGTCGCGCGATGGCGGCGCGGCGTCCCACTCGAGGCTCGAGAGCGGCCGTGGCTCCGCCCGCTCCGCCAATCGGTCGAGCAGCGCGGGCAGGGCGAGCAACCGCTCGAGCGGCGCGGCCGCGGCCAGCCCCACCATGCGTCCGCCCACCTCTCGCGCCGCGCGCCCTGAGAAGACGAGCCCGCGACCAGCCGCTGCCATCAGCCGCCGCAGCCGGCCGCACTCCGCCCGCTCGAGAAACCCAGCGCCCAGCACGTCTGGCCCGAATCGCACGACGACGGCGCTGCTCCGCTCGCCGCGGGCCGGCATGGAATGCCAGGTGTGGGGCAGGTGGGGGCCGAGCAGCACGAGGTCGCCCGGTTCGAAGGGCTCGATCGAGTCGCCCACGAACCGCCGTCCCCGGCCCGCGGTGATGAGCGTGAGTTCGAACTCGGGATGGAAGTGCCAGCGGTAGGGGAAGGCGGGCAGGTCGAACGTGTCCCAGGCGAGCGAGCGGCCCGGTGGCGGCACGACCTTCTCGAACGCGGGCAGCATGGGAAACCGGCGAGATTACTTGGGATTACTTGGCAGATCTGGCCAAGGCCTCGGCAAACCTCGGGTCGCCCGGCTCGATGCCGAGCGATTGTTTTGCGTAGGCGGCGATTGCCAGCGCCACGGCCGTCAGTGCCGGGATCTGTTCATGCAAGGCATTGAAATGCGAAGCGGTGATTTCAAAGTCGGTGCCGTAGTCGTGGGCCGCACGGTTCCGCAGGCTGCGGCAGGCGTGCCACGCTTCGGCTGATTCGATGATCCCGGCTTTTTCGCAGAAAGCGAGCACGCGCAAAAACGTGTCGGTCCGCTCTCCACTGAGTTCGCAAAGGTGCCGCATGGTCGTGCCGAGCAGATCCTGCAGTTTCGCGAACCGCTCGTTGATGGCTGCCAACGGCTCGAAGAGCCCAAGGTCCATTTGCTGCTCCGACAGCTTTCTGGCCGTGAGCGGCCACTCGATCCGTGCCGCCGTTGCATTGAGGTGCCAAGCACACCGCTGGCAGGCCTCGATGAGGTCGCCCAGGTGCCTGCGGCTTTCCTCGAGCAGGGCGTTCATCGCGCCATCTCCAGCGGAAGTGCCTCCGCGGCCGCCAGCTTTTGGAAGCGGGTCATGCCGCGTTGCGGATCGATGAAGGAGATGTCGACGGGCAGGCGGAGTTCTTCCTCCAGCCGGGCATGCAACACCGCCTGCTGTTTCAGGTCGATCGCGTGCGAGGGGCGAACAAGCAGATCGACGTCTCCTCCGCGTCGATCATCCTGTATGCGGGAGCCATAAACCCAGACGCCAGCATCGTCGCCCGCAGATTCGCAAATGATCCGCACGATCCGCTCGCGTTGGTCTGGGGTGAGCCGCATGAATGACAAGCCTGGTGGTGCGTCGGGAAGCCGCCGCGGGTCGGCATCTGAAGGCGACTCCGTCAAGCAACGATTATACCCCGGCTGGGAGGTGAGGTCGGTCGACGGCACTTCCGCCCAAGGCACGACCTTCTCGAACGCGGGCAGCATGGGAAACGGGCCTCCGGGGTGGCGTCAAAAAAATACCAGTTTTGGTTCACGGCCGCGCAGACGCCCGGCGCTGTGGCGGCGATGCTCCTCGCGCATGGCCTCCGTCCACTCCGCGATCACCACATGGAGCAACCCATGACCGCAACCCCCGTCACTGCGTCCACCGTGCCCCAGGCCGCGCTCGACGCCGCCTATCCGCTCACGCCGGAGCAGAAGCTCCGGTTTCGCGAGGAGGGGTTTGTGCGGTTGCCGGGCGTGTTCGACCCCGATGCGCTCGCCGCCTTCGAGCGGGAGATCTCGCGCGTGACGTTCGCGGAGAATCCGCTCGACGGCGTGCCGATGCACGAGCGGACGACCTACGGCAAGGCGTTCATTCAGGTGTTCAACCTCTGGATGAAGAGCCCCGAGGCCAAGCGGCTGAGTTTCTCCAAGCGGCTCGCCCGGATCGCCACCGAGTTGCTCGACACGCAGGGCGTGCGGATGTGGCACGACCAGTCGCTCTACAAGGAGCCGTCCGGCGGGTTCACGCCCTGGCACGCCGACCAGCAGTATTGGCCGATGGCCAGCGGGCTCTGCGTGACCGCCTGGATCCCGCTCCATGCGGTGCCGATGGAGCAGGGGCCGCTCTCGTTCGGCAAGGGAAGCCATCTCAAGAAGATCGGCCGCGATCTCGAGATCTCCGACGATTCGGAGAAGATCATCCGCGATGAACTCGCCCGCGAGGGCGTCGTCGAGGTGGCGGAGCCGTATGCCGCGGGCGACGTGTCGTTGCATCTCGGCTGGACGCTGCACCGCGCCGGCCCCAACACGACCACGCTGCCGCGCAAGGTGCATACCGTGATCTACATGGATCGCGACATGCGGCTGGCGGAGCCTCGCAACGCGAATCAGGAAAATGACCATCGCACGTGGACGCCCTCGACGAAGGTCGGCGAGATCATGGCCGACCCACTCAATCCGGTGCTCTTCGAGCAGTAAGCGGCAGCCCGTCATCCCCCGGCTTCCACCGAGGGCTTTGGGGGGAGCAGGCGCGAGGCGCAGGCGGATAAGATGGGGCTTTCGTGGCAGCGAAAGTCCCGCAGAGGAGACGCCGTGCGATTCATCGATTCCGACCGTGAGTTTCCGATCAGTTCCGCCGTGGTGCATGGCGGCAAGGTTTTCGAGGCGGTGGTGACCGGGATCCCGGACGGCAGCCACGCGCCGGTGCCGGGCGGCGCCGCGGCAGAAATGCGCGAGGCGTTTCGACAGCTCGATCTCTTGCTCGCGGAGGCGGGGATCGACCGATTCGCGATCTGCACCGCGCGGCTCTACCTGCAGGACGTGCGGGCGGAGATCGCGGCGGTGAACGCGGTCTGGAAGGAGTATTTCGGCAACCATGCGGTCTGCCGACGCGCCTACGGCGTGGAACTCCAGGCCGGCATGCGCGTGGAAGCCGCCTTCACGGCCGAGTTGCCGTAGCGGCTCTTTGGGTTGAACGGCAAAAGCTGACACCACTCCAGTTCGGCACGCCGTGTGCTGAAAAAAGTAGGGTAGGCTTCAGCCTGCCTTGCCTCTCCTCCGGGCGGCGTCTGTTGCCGCAAGCCACAATGGTTTACCGGCTGCGGCCCGCACCTCGGGATCGAAGTGAAAGGCGGGAACCGCAAGTTCCGCGCAGCAGCGAACGCCGCGGCACCCTCGAGCCGAACGCTAGTGGCTGCATCACCTGAAGCTGCCGCCCATGTTGGCACGGCCGAGGGTGCAACCGCCGGATGATCCATCCCCTTCGGGCCAGCATTCGCGGCGACAATCGCCCCATCCACGAAGAGTTGCTGCTGGCGTTTTAGCGCGGTTCAGCAAATGCCCGGATGGTGATGGCGAGCGTCATCCCGCTCGCTGCCGCGAGGGGCTTTGGGGCAAGGGGGGCAGGTCAGTTCGATCCGGCCCCGCCACAGCGGCCGCTAGCGTTTGGGATTACCAAACGCAAACAGACTTTGCTTCTACGTCGATCGCGTCCAGGCAGGACGGGGCGAGACCGCGGACCACCCTCACGTTTCACACGGCCGTCCGAGGCTTCCAGGTGGGGTCGTCGGCCCCGTTGGTCGATATATACTGATAGGGGGTATTTGCGGCCCCCGATCGGCAACAGGTCAAAAGTCTTCGGAGGAAAGCCCGATGCTTGTGCGGACGATTCCAACGCTGCCGATTCTGGCCCTCGTGTGCCTCGCCACACTCGGTCTCCGGGCCGAAGCGAGCCCGCCGGTCGCTCCCACCGAGGCCCTGACGCCGGAGGAGGAGCGGGCGAAATTCAAACTGCCGCTCGGATTCGAGATTCAGCTCGTGGCCAGCGAGCCCGAGATTCAGAAGCCGATGAACCTGGCGTTCGACACCCGCGGCCGGCTGTGGGTGACCCACTCGGTCGAGTATCCGTTCGCCGCCGCTCCGGGCACCACTCCGCGCGACGGCCTCACCGTGCTCGAGGGCTTTGGGCCCGACGGCCGCGCGACGAAGGCGACGCTCTTCGCCGACGGCCTCCACATCCCGATCGGTGTGCTGCCGCTACCCGTCGGCAACGCGGACGGTCGCGGCCAGGAAGTGATCGTCTGGTCGATTCCCAATATATGGAAGCTCACCGACACCGATGGCGACGGCAAGGCCGACCGCCGCGAGGTGCTCTACGGCCCGTTCGACTTCGCCGACACCCACGGCAACCAGAATGCGTTCCGGCTCGGGGCTGACGGCTGGGTCTACGCCTGCCACGGCTTCCGCAACGCGTCAAAAGTCAAGCTGCGCGGCGAGGGGGACGTCGTCCTCGAAATGACGTCCGGCAACAGCTACCGCTTCCGCCCCGATGGCTCGGCGATCGAGCAGATCTCGTGGGGGCAGGTGAACCCGTTCGGCATGTGCTTCGACCGGCTGGGCAACCAGTTTACGGCCGACTGCCACTCCAAGCCGATCATGATGATCCTCCGCGGCGGCCATTACGAAAGCTTCGGCAAGCCGCACGACGGGCTCGGCTTCGCGCCGCTCACGACGGGCGACGAACACGGCTCGACAGGCATCGCCGGCATGGTCGCCTACGAGGCCGATCAATTTCCGGCGCAGTATCGCGGCTCAATGTTCGTCGGCAACGTCATGACCAACATCATCCATCGCGACGTGCCCGAATGGCGGGGCTCGTCGCCGTGGGTGGAGAAGCCGACCGATTTCGTGTCGTGCGACGACTGGTGGTTTCGGCCGGTCGATCTGCAACTCGGCCCCGACGGCGGCCTCTACGTGGCCGACTTCTACAACTGCATCATCGGCCACTACGAGGTCGACCTGAAGCATCCCCGGCGTGACCGCCACCGCGGCCGGATCTGGCGGATCGTGTGGAAGGGCGCTGAGGGCACGGTCGCAACTGGCGCGCCTGCCGATTTCACCCGCCTCGGCAATGACAGGCTTGTGGCGATGCTGGGGGATGGCAATGCAACCGTGCGTCGGCTCGCGTTCGACACGGCTGTCGCGCGGGCCGCGTCGGCGGGGGGCGATCGCGACGGTGTGGCTGCGCTCTTCGAGGGCGTGCTCGCCGCGCCGGTCTCGGATGCCGCCCATGCCGATGATCGCCGGGCGTTTGCCGTCCGGGGGCTCGCGCGGCTCGGCAAACTCGCCGGCGACCCGCTCACGCGGGCCACGAACGATCCCGCGCCGGTCGTTCGCGTGCACCTCATGAAAACGCTCGCTGCCATGCCTGGCTGGGATGCGGCCCGGGGTGATCTCGTTCGCGCGAAGCTGGCCGACGCCGATCCGTTCGTTCGTCGTGCGGCCGCCGAGGCGCTGGCGGAGCATCCGGAGCCGGCGTCGATCCAGCCGCTCGTGCGGGCATGGCTCGCGGCCCCGAGCGACGACGTGCAGCTGATCCAGGCCCTGCGGATCGCCGTACGGAACCAGCTGCGAACGACGCCGCCGGAATCGCTGGCCGGCCTCACGCTGGCCGACGAAGAATGGCTCAAGGTCATTGAGATCGCAGTCGCCGTGCCCGACGACGCAGTCGCATGGTTCGCCTTCGACTACGCGCGTGGCCACGATGCAGCGTCCGATCTCATGAGCCGCTGCCTGTCGAGCGTGGCCCAGCACTGCGGCGACGCGCGGATTGACGAGGCCGCGAGGTTTGCCCGGGAGAAGAATAGCGAAAGTATCGCTGCCGAGGCCGGCGCGTTTCAGTCACTCTTCGACGGGCTTACTCGCCGTGGCAAAAAGCTCTCGGCCGACGACGAGCTCGGCCGTTGGGGAGCGTCCCTCGCGCCGAGCATCCTCAACCTCGTGGGGGATTCGAGCGGCGGTCCGCTGCCCGCGGCCAATGTGGTGTCGCTTGCGCTCAAGGTTGCCGAGCAGCTGCGGCTGGCGACGCTCACCGTGCAGACGCTTGGCGTGTTGGGCAATGCAAAGCTGCCGGATGATCTCCGCACGACGGCCGCAGCCACCGCGGCGGCGCTCGACGCGCAAAAAGCCGCTGCCGCATTGGCGACGATCGTTAGCAGCGGTGCGGAGCCGGTGTCGCTGCGTCAGGCCGCTGCCCGCCAGCTCGGCGCGAGCGGCACGCCGGACGCCCGCAACACGCTGGCCGCGGCCATCGTCACCGCGCCCGCGGCCTTGCAGCAGCCATTGGCGCTCGCGCTTGCCTCTTCGAGGGAGGGCGCCGAACTGCTCCTCGAGCGAGTGGCCGCCGGGAAGGCGTCGGCCCGGCTCCTGCAAGACAAGCCGGTCGTGGATCGGCTGAAGGCCTCGGGGACAGTCGACGTCAATGAGCGAATCGCCGAGCTTACCCGCAGCCTGCCCTCGGCCGACGCCGCGATCCGGCAGGTGATCGTCCGCGTGGCGGCCGACCATGCGAAGGCGACGCCGTCGATCGACGCAGGCCGGGCGATCTTCGCGAAGGCCTGCGCGAGCTGCCATCGCATCGCCGACGTGGGGGGCAAGGTGGGGCCGCAGCTCGATGGCGTGGGCCAGCGGGGTGCGGAGCGGCTCTTGGAGGACATCCTCGATCCGAATCGCAACGTCGACGAGGCCTTCCGCACGACCATGGTGACGACGAACGACGGCCGGGTGATCTCGGGCCTCAAGCTTCGCGAGGATGGCGGCGACCTGATCCTCGCCGACAGCACGGGCAAGGAGCTGCGAATCGCCGCCGCCGACATCGACGAGGTGGCCGTCTCGCATCTCTCGCCGATGGCGTCGAACATGCTCGACCAGATCGGCGAACAAAACCTGCCCGACCTGCTCGCCTACCTGATGCAGCCGTCGGGCAAGCCGTAAGCGAATCGCTCTGACCGCCCTATCCTCTTTATGCAAGTCACACTGTCGTCAGCGGGATGTTCATGGCTGCTGCCATGGCTTGTCATCGGCGGGCTCCTTGCTGCCGATGCTGCCGCGGCGAAGACGGTGGAGAGCCGGCCGATCCCCGCGGAGCACCTGCGCCTCCAGTCGCTCGCCGGGGACGCCATCCCGTTCGCCGACTCTCTCGGCCCCGATGGCAAGGCCATCTGCTTCGCGTTTCTCCATCCCGCCTGTCCTCTGGCGCAGGAATACGGTCCGGTGCTCAACGCACTCGCCAAGGAGTTCGCCGATGAGGGCATCCGATTCGTGGGCGTGGTCTGTGAACTCGACGATGCCGGCGAGGTCGAGGCCTATCGCCGCGAGTTTGGGATCGCATTCCCGATCCGCCTCGATACCGACTTCACGCTGGCCGAGGCGCTCGACGCGACGGTCACGCCCGAGGTAGTGCTCGTCGACCGCGACCGGACGATCCGCTACGCCGGCCGGATCGACGACCGCTACAAGGTGCGGGGCGTGATGACGCCCGGCGATCCGGATCCGGAACTGCGGTCGGCGATCCTCGATCTCCTCGCCGGTCGCGAGATCCGTGAGCCGCGGACGCAGGCGGCGGGCTGCCCACTCGATCGGCCGGAGCGGCCGGCGCCGGCCACCGTCGCCGGCGAGGCGCGCGTCACGTTCCACCGCGACGTGCTGCCCTTCCTGCATGCCCAGTGCCAGCGATGCCACAGCCCCAATCAGGCCGGCCCATTCAACCTGCTCACCTACGACGACGCCGTCGAATGGATCGAACTGGGGCTCGAGGAGATCGACGCCCGACGGATGCCTCCGGCACAGATCGAGAGCGACCTCGACTTTCGCGTCGTGAAGCCTCCGACCGCGGCGGAGGTGGCCATGCTGCGGGCTTGGGTGGCGGCCGGGAAGCCGGAGGGGGATCCCGCGCAGGCGCCGAAGCTCGAGACGCTGCCCAACTACTCGGCCTTCCAGGAGGATCTCGGGCCCCCCGACATCGTGCTCGAGCAGCCCGAGCCGACGCAACTCGGTGCCCACGGCAACGACGTCTATCGGAACATCATCTTTGCTCTCAACCGTGCCGAGGATCTGCGGCTGCGGGCGATCCAGTTTCTGCCCGGCAATCGGAAGATCGTGCACCATGCCTTGATCGGCCACCTGCCGCGGGAGACTGTGGAGGAGGCGGTGCGGGATCATGGCGGTCGGGAGGGCTTCAGCCATGTGGACGACCGGGCGGGAGGCTTTCAGGATCCGCACGGCATCGGGTTTCGGGTGCCGCCCGTTCGCGAAGACGGACAACCGCGGGCGTTGTTCGTCGGCGGCTTCGTGCCGGGGGTGCGGGCGGTGGCCGCCCCTGCCGACGCGGCCGTGGTGATCCCGGCGGGCTGCGACATCGTGGTGCAGGTGCACTATGTCCGCAGCGGGAAGTTCGAGACCGATTCAAGTCGGATCGGCATCTGGATCGAGAAGCAGCCCCCGCGCAAGGTGATGACCATGATCTACCTCTCCGGCGATTTTGCGGTGGTGCCTCCGGGCGTCACCGACTTCCGCGTCACGGGCAGCTACACGCTCCCCGCGGACGCGGATGTGGTGGGGGTCATCCCGCACGCGCACCAGTTGGCCCGCTGGGTGGAGATCAGGGCCCACGTGCCGGGCCAGGAGCGGCCGCTCCTGCTCCTGCGGGTGCCGCAGTGGGATTACAACTGGCAGTCGCCCTACGACCTTAAGAAACCGATGCGGTTCCCGGCCGGCACGCGGTTTGAGGCGGAGTGTGCCTACGACAACTCCACCGCCAACCCGCGGAACCCGTTCGACCCGCCTCAGAAGGTCTGGCACAACGAGACGATCAACGACGAGATGCTGCTGCCGATGTTCACGTTCGTCTCCGAGCGGCCACTCGATCCCAAAGGCGACACGTTCAGGAAGTTCTACTCATCGGTCGTGCGGTCGCGGTTTCTGCGGCGGCTGGTGGATCACCGCTACAAATACGTCGCCGATCCCAAGGGCACCATCAGCGTCTCGCCCGACTACGATCCCGACGATCACCGCTACTAAAGCACCTCTGCTCAAGCAAGGAAGCCCCACACATGGCGCTCGCCGCACAGACAGGTCTCTCCGTCGTGGCCGATGCGATGACCGTGTCGGTGCCCGATGACGGCGGTGCGGAGCGGAAGACGCTTCTCGAGAACGTGAGCTTTCGGATCGAGCCGGGCGAGTTCGTCTGCGTGCTCGGCCCCAGCGGGGCGGGCAAGAGCACGCTCGCGCGGGCGCTGCTCGGCGAACGCGAGATCAAGGCCGGCCAATTGCTCGTCGGCGGACACGACGTGTTTTGCGAGGCCGACGCCCTCCGTGGCGCGATCGGCTACGTGCCCCAGCGCGACGTCAATCCACCGGCGCTGCCCGTGGAGCGGGCGCTCCACTACGCGTCGGAGGTCCGGCTTCCGGCGGAAGCGTCGGCCGCGGAGCGCCGGGCTGCGATCGACCGGGCGATCGCCGAGGTCGGCCTCGACAGGGTGCGGCACGGGACGATCGGCAGCCTCTCCGGTGGGGAGATGAAGCGGGCGAGCCTGGCGGCCGAACTGCTGGCCGCCCCGGGCCTGCTCGTGGTTGACGAGGCGACCTCCAGCCTCGATCCGGCCACCGAGGCCCGGATCATGACGCTGCTCTCCGAGCGGGCGCGGGCGGGCACGACCGTCATCGCGGTCACGCACCACCTCGACAACGTGGACAAGGCCGACAAGCTCCTGATCCTCGGCCACGGCGAAGTGGTGTGGTTCGGCTCCCGCGTCGAGGCCCTCGGCCACTTCGGGGTGCATCGACTCGCCGACGTGTATGTCACCATCGAAGACCAGCCGCGCGGCTTCTGGTCGGCCCGCTGGCGGGAGCGGGAGGCCGAAGACCGCCGGATGGCGGAGGCTCGGCAAGCCGACGGGCGGGCCGGTGCCGCTGCCCCGGAGCGGGCGGCATCGCTCGCGGCGGTTTCGATTCCCGGTTTCGGCCGCCAGTTCGCCACGTTTTTCTGCCGAGAGCTCGAGACCTTCGTCCGCGACCGCGTGGGCCTTCTCATGGCAGCGCTCCTGCCGCTGGCGCTCGGGGTCACCGTGCTCGCCGGCTTTGCCGACGTTCGCTTCCGGAATCCGCTCATGCTCACGCGGTTCCTCGACCCTGGCGAGAAGGACGTGCTCGCGGACGTGTGGGGTGAGGTCTCGGAGGCGATCGCCACCGAGTCGGTTTCGGAACAGGATGCCAGCATTCCTGGTCAGATCCGGGTCTTTCTCGACAGCCAGCCGAAGCTGCTCGCCCATCTGCGGGAGCCGTCTACGGAGCGGCTCGTCCGCGACGCCCTCACCGACACGCTCCCGGTCGCGCCGGATCGCGAGATCCCCGACCCGGGCGGCACGTTCAAGTGGCTCTCGCTGATGAGCATCTGCATGGTCATCCTCGGGTTTGTGACCGGGTTTCGGGAGATCGTCAAGGAGCGGCCGATGCTCGACCTCGAGCGGCGGCACGGCCTGTGGTTCGCCGCGTACGTGATCGCCAAGGTCGCGGCGCTAGCCGTCGTGCTCGCGGTGCAGGTCGCGGTTTTCAGATCGACTGTCGAACTGGGCTTCGTGATTCGCGAGGCGATCGGCGGCGAGTCGCCCGCTGAGATCTACCGGCGCGGAGCGGTCATCTCAGCGAGTCTCAACTGGCTCGCCGCGGTGGCCTGCGCGGCCATGGGGCTCATCGTCTCGGCCTGCGTCCGCTCGACCGACAAGGGCGTGCTCGCGGTGCCGCTGTTGATAACGCCGCAGATCCTGCTCGGGGCGACGATCCTGCCGATCAAGGGCGGCGTGCTGGCCGTGCTCGCGAAGCTTTTCTCGCCGCTCTACTGGGCCCATCGCGGCTGCCGCAGCGAAGGGGAGGGAGTGCCCGACTTCTGGCAGAATCTCGGCACCTACGATCCGGCTCTCTGGATCCCCTACGCCGCACTTCTCGCGCAGATCCTGGTGGCGACGCTGATCACGATCCTCCTGCTTCGGTGGCAGGAACGGGCGGCCATGGGCCGCAATCGTGCCGTGCGCTGACTGCGCGGGTTGGTCTCGCTCAAGCCGCGGCGAACCTAGCCCTTCGGCTTGGTGGCCGCCCGCGGGCCGTTGAGGATCCGGCCGATGATCGTGGGGCGGACGCACCACGCGTAGGAGACGAGCAGCACGAACGTCACCGCCGTGAGGATCAGCAGAAACTTCACGCCACCCGGCAGCGGCCATTCGCGGACGGCAAGCTGGGCCGCGAGCACGAGCGGCACATGGGCGAGATACATCCAGTACGCCGCGTCGGCGAGCCATGCGACGCGGGCACTCGGATGCGGGAAGAACCGGTGGAAGAGCCCGATCAGCCCGAGCGACATCGCCCAGGCGTAGGCCGGTTGGACCACGGCCGCCGCCGGCCGAACGCCGATCGTGGCGAGTCCGACCACGAAGAGCACCGCCGCCGCCGGCAGCAAGAGCGGCCAGCGGGCTCCGAGCCGCGTCTCCATGCCCTCGGCCGCGAACGTGGCGGCACCGAAAAAATAGAAGCAGCCGTAGAAGAGCAGCAGGTGTGGCTGGGGCAGGAGGCCGAATGACGTGTCGGGACCAAAGGCGCCGGACATCGACTGCCCCATGAAGAAGTGCGGCACGAGCGACAGCGGCACCAGCCAAAAGCGATGGCGGCCGGTCGGCAGGAGATTGGCGAGGGCGAGCAGCGCGAACGCTGCCACGAGCCAGCAGAGAAACCAGAGAAACCAGAGGTGGTCGAAGATGTTGGTGTCGACGAGGTGAAACGGCTTGCCGCTGAACCGCAGCCGGAATCGATCGGATCCCAGGAATCGCCAGTAGGCGAGCACCGCGCGGTCGAGCGGACCGCCAACGGTCATTTCACCGTCGCCGAGCAGCTTTTCGATCCGGCCGCGGCCCCGGGCGATCTCGTCTGCATCGAGCGGCGGCAGGCCGAACAGCGGTGCGTATTCGGCTGCGAGTTCGGGCGAGAGGAGCGTCATTGCCAGTGGCGTGCGTCCCGAACGGTTGGCAATCCTGGGATCGGCACCACGCTCAAGAAGCTCCGCCACCGCCTCGTCGCGTCCGAAGGACACGGCCGTGTGGATCGCGGTGTCACCGAGCTCGCCCCGCTGGTTGACGTCGGCGCCGGCGTCCACCACCGCGGAAACGACCTCGGCATGGTTGGTGCAGGCTGCCCACAAGAGCATCGTCCTGCCAAACACCGAGTCGCGGCCTTCGGCGTCGGCCCCGGCCGCGAATCGCCGGCGAACCGCATCGGCGTCGCCCGCGATGATCTCGGCGATCGCCGGCTCGAGCCGGATCGAGCGGGTGGCATACCTTTGCAGGGCTCCGTCGAGCTGCCCGATCGTGGCCATCGCGAGCGCGAGGGGCACGGCGATCCGCGCGAACCGCTGTTTCAACAGGCTGCCGAGGCCCCGGCGGCGATATACGAGCATCGTGAAGTAGCCGCTCAACAGAAAGAAGAGTGGCATGCGGAAGCCGTGGATGGCGAGGGACGCAAGCGACAAAAGGCCGGTCGGCCGCGTGTCGTGCACGGGCCACGGGGCCTGGTAGAACGAAAGGCTGGCGTGCACGACGATGCCGAGCGCCATCGCGAAACTGCGGAGTGCGTCGAGGTCGCTTCTGCGTTCGGTCATGGCGTGGCTCCGACAGGGCTCCGGTGCACGGCAGCCCCGAACCGGCTATGTTGTGCCTTGTTTTCCATCTCTTGAACAGACTCATCGCCATGCCCGCTCCGATCGACACCCGCGTGGCCCGGGCTGTCGCCATGTGTGCTTAGGCAAGCGGAGGCGCATGTGGCAGAAATGACAGTGAGCCCCGGACCCGCGGCGGGAACGGTGCGGACCGTGAGCGGCGATGTCGTCGGTGTGCCGGCTGGTTGGAGCCTGCTCCCTCCCGGTGATGCCGCCCTGACGCGTCGCGTCAAAGCCGCGGGCGAGCACTGGGTCGTTCAGGAGAAAGTCGGCCGCAAGCTCTTCTCCCGCGGCGTCTGGGCGTCGACCGCCACGATCGAGCGGATTCGAGACGAGTTGGCGGCCGAACGCTCGACGGAGCAGTTTGCCCGGCGGCAGGAGGCATCGGCCAGACGTCGCGACAAGGACCAATCGCAATACGTCGAAGATTTTCATGCGGCCGTTGTGTGTTTTCTCGCGCTCCATGAGCGTCACGCCGGGCTCGCGCGGGCCTTGGCCACCGCCGTGACCACCCACGCGACGCCGGTCGGCAGCGGCACCGTCGCGCGAACGAAGCGGATTCCAATCGAACGGCGCGCGGAGGCCGCCGTGATCGCGTGGATGCGGCACCAGACGACCGCCTACGACTCCATGAAAATCCCGCGCGTGAAAGGAAAGCGCAGGGAGGTGCGCCGGATGCTTGCGCAGCGATCGAAAGAGTTGCTCCACCGCTACCGGCAGGGGCTGCCGTCCTCGCCCGACTGTCCGCTCGGCAAGGCATTGGGTGCGTCGCCCGGCGAAAGCGTCGGGTAACCTGTCTGCCATGCATCCCGCGGCCCTGCCTGACGAAGCCCTGCTCGACGCCTGCCGGGAGACCCGGACGAAAAGGGGCGGTCCCGGCGGCCAGCACCGCAACAAGACGGAGACCGCCGTCGTGCTCATGCACGTGCCGACGGGGATTGCGGCGGAGGCTTCGGAGCGCCGGTCGCAGCATGAAAATCGCGGCGTGGCTCTGAAGCGGCTGCGGTTGCGGCTGGCGCTCGAGCACCGGTCGAATTCAAAGCCATCCGCGCCCTCCGCGCTCTGGCGGTCGAGAAGTCGGGGCCGAAGGCTCGTGATCAGCGTCGATCACGACGACTACCCGGCGCTCGTGGCCGAGGCCCTCGACCACCTGCGGGCGGCCGGAGCCGACGCATCCGCCGTGGCCGAATCGCTCGGTGTCTCTCCAACGCAACTGGTGCGACTCTTTCAGAAGTCGCCTGCGGCGTGGGTGGCGTTCAACAAGCTGCGGAACGCAAATGGCCTGCCGCCGCTCAAATGAGCGGTGAGCGTGAGGGTGCCGTTCTATCGGTGGCCGGAAGCGACTCCCAGCCGAACGGCGATCCGCCGCAGCCGTGCGTCGCGAGTCCACACGACGTGGCCCTCGTTCGCAGCCGCCCAGAGAATGTGGGCGTCGATGAGCCCGATGCCACCACCGTGGAGGCGCCGGTCGTCGATGAAGGCAAGAATCTCGTCATGCTCGGCCTGATCAGTCCGCGGCAGGGCATGAAGAAGTTCGAGGATTGCGTGCCGACGTGCGAGGGAGCCGCATGCGAGTTCACCGATCACGAACGGATGGCACACCACCTCGCACGCCTCCAAGAGCATGGCCAGTTGGCGGTCGCCGCGGCGGAGGTGGTCGATCCAGATTGATGTGTCGACGAGGACCATCGAGGCCACCACTCAGCCCGGCCTGCGACGAGGCGGCATTCGGGCCCTGTGATCCGAGCCGCCGAGGGCGGCAAGTTTTTTGGCCGCCTCGCGGGCGATCAGTGCCTCGAGGCCCATTCGGACGAGTTCGGTTTTCTTGCTGACGCCGGTGAGGCGAGCAGCGGTGGACAGCGACTTGTCGTCGATGTTCAGGGTGGTTCGCATGCATCATTTTTCGCCGTAACGTATGCTTTCGTCAAGCCCGCTCCGAATCCGGCGGCCGACCCTAGAATAGTTGCATGGAAGCAGAGCCCGCGCCTCAGCCACGCCTGCAGGCATGCAATTCGTGCATCTTTTGGAAGCGAAGCCAGGCGTCGAACGACGGCACCGGCTGGGGGCAGTGCCGCCGAATGCCGCCGTCAGTACCCGAGATCGGCGAGGACAAGCTCGTGCACGTGGGGGTATGGCCCCATACCGACGAGCGCGACTGGTGCGGCGAGTGGCGGTCGGCCTGAGGGCCGCGGCCGCCAAGTCACGAAGTCGAACGCGAAGCTCGGCTCGCTGGTCCCGACGCTCGTCACTCGATAACGCACCGGTACTTCCCGCACCAAAACCCGCAGCCGCTATTCCAGCACGACGGTGCGGTAGTCCCGCGCCCGCACGGGCAGCAGGAGCGTCGTGCCCTCCAGCCGCGGGTCGAGGGCGGCCTTCTTTTTGACCTCGATCGCATCACCGCCCTCGAGCAGTTCGTCGAGCTCCTCGTCGGAAAGCTTCTCCGCGTCGCCGGCGGCGTCGGCGAGGCTCTTCGCGAGGGCCTGTTTCGCCTCCTTGGCCACCGTCGCCGTGCCGGTGAAGTCCTCGCCCGCGGGCGGGTCGAACGTACGGTCCACGCCGCGGACCTTCAGCGTCGCCGGGAGGCCGAGTGCCTGCGGGTCGAGTTCGATCCGGAGCACCTCGTCCTGCTTGGCGCGGTTGCTGGCGACGAGGAATACCTGCCCCGGCCTGCGGTAGAACGACACGAGCGTCCCTTCGCCCTGGCCCGCCACCTTGAGGAACGGTTTGGCATTCCAGTAAGGGACGAACTCGGCCGTCTTCTCGTCGCCGCCGCCCCAGTCCGCGAGGTCGTTCCAATAGCCGTCGTA
The DNA here is from genome assembly GCA_044342075.1 of Pirellulales bacterium. GTDB lineage: Bacteria > Planctomycetota > Planctomycetia > Pirellulales > UBA1268 > RGVT01. The sequence goes on along the minus strand of JBIIQM010000011.1, from coordinate 22,771 downwards.
GACCTGGCTGCCTTGCCCCTCGTAGACCGTCGCCGTCTCGTAGTGAGCGAACTCCGACTGCGCCTGCCGGGCCATTCGCCATTGCCAACGAGGGAACTGGCTCTTCTCCTTGTCCGCAAAGCCCCCCTCGGCGATGAACGGCATGTAGAAGGCCGCCGAGCCCCACAACCGGCCATTCTGCAAGACCTCGAATCGCGGCTTCGACGTACTGTCGATCCAGTCGCGGCTCGTGAGGCTCACGATCGGCGCGTTCTCGCCGTCGAGGTAGGTGTCGCAGAACACGGTCCCGTGATATTGAAAGGAGTACGTAAGGTGCGAGAGCAGGAAGGGCTCGCGGCCGTGCTGGATGAAAATCCCGCGCCAGCGCTTCATCAGTTCGCGGAACTGGAAGTTGGCCACGCCCGGCTGCTCCGTGCCGTCGGGCAGCCGCACCGACATGCCCGCCTCCAGGTTGCGCGCAGAATGTTCGTAGCACTCATCGAGGTAGACGGCGTCCCAGACGTCGCGGCGGATCCACTCATCCATCTCGTGGCAGAGGTAGTTCACGAACGAGGGCGTGAGCGAAACGGTGCTCCCTTCGCCGCTCCGCCATTCCCAGTTGTCGTAGGCGCCCGCCCGGCAGCTGAAGTACGCCTTCGAGAGATACATCGTCCGCAGCCCATTCGGCTTCGAAGACTTCATCGAAGGAATGCAGGTCTCCGCATACTCCCAGTTCGGCCCCGCCTCCGGCTTTTTCGGATCGACCGCCGGGTAGAGCTGCATGCTCAAACTTCCGCCACCCCGGGGATCCTTCGGCCAGGGAAAGAAGGCGTCGTAGACGTTCGCCAACCGCGGATCCGGTTTCGTCCGACCTTTGTCGAAGAGCCGGTAGTGCTTCGGCATCGGCCGGGCTGGGTGCGGCAGGATGGCAAACGCGATCGGTCGGCCCGGCTCGTAGTCACACGGCTCGGCCACGAGATTGAGTTCGAGCGTCACCACGTCGCCGCGGCGCACCATCTCGATCGCCCCCTGCTTCTTCGACTGCGCCCAGCCGGCGGCGTTGTCGGAGAACCACCACAAGCCGCGGTTCATGTCGTTGAGGTCGGCGTGCGTGTAGAAACCGTAGGCTCCGGCCGAGGCCTTCGGATCGCCTCGCGAGCTGATCACGACCCCGTCGGTCGCCGGCACCTCGCCGACGCTCACGCCGCGGGCCTCCGCCGGATGCGCGAGCCAGCGGGTGGCGTGGACGGCCTTCATCGGCACGACGAAAGCGATCCGGCCAACTTTGCCCTTGGGCTTGATCTCAATTGCGTAGCGGATCATGCCGTCGTATTCGGCGCGGCATTCCATCTCAATGTCGCAGGTCGTGCCAGTAAAAGATCCAGCCCACGTCGCCTCCATGCGCCGGTTCTCGGGCGGCCGAGTCGTCTTCCCCGCCATCGGCCTGCCGTCTTCCAGGATCTGCATCGGAGCGGCGAGCAGGTTTTCGCCATCGGCCACGATTTCCCGAGGCAGGCCATCGCCGCCGAAGGTGTAGCGGGTCATGCGGGTCGCAAGCGATTCGGCCGTGACCTCGATCGGTGTCCAGGGAGGCGGCACCTCGTCGAGGATGCCGGCCCGACTATGCCGCCACGGCTCCTCCGCGTAGTTCCAGTCGCGGGTGCCCTCGGCAACGGTCTTGCCGCTGGCGTCCTTCACCGCAAACCGAAACTGATACTTCCCGTGCGGGATCTCCCGCCCCTCGGAGAGCGTCGTCCGAAAGGCCCCGCTATCAAGCGGCGTCTCCACCGGGCCGATGATTGCCTTGCCACCTAAGGCGAGGTCGTGCAAGGAGATGGTGCAGGCGGTTGGCTCGACGCCCTCGGGCACGAGGGGCACAAGCGAGAAGCCGAGCTTGCGGATCGACCACTTGTAAGAAAAGTCGGCCTCATAGAGTGGGATCGGCTCGAGCGCGCCCATCCACCGCTTGCGAGCCTGATCTACCTCGTCCTTGCGCAGCGGCGTGCGATACCCCACGATCTCATCAATCTCGATCCGAGGCTTTTCACCCCGCTGCACGGTGACGTCGTCTTTCACGCCGAACTCCACGGCCGTCAGTTCGGCGTCGAGGTCGGCCCCCTTGTCGCGTCGCCTGCCCGCGATGACCTTTCCGTCGTAATAGAGGCCCCAGCCCTTTTCGTCCCAGACGAGGCAGAGGTGCACCCAATGGCCGGGGTCGAGCGGCAGCCGGGCCCGCTCCAGATTGAATGCTCGGGGCAGCGACACCTCGAACCCCGGCACCTCGTTTCCCGCCTTGTCCTTCGCGAACAGCCGCGCCACGCTCAGCTGCATCCGGTTGGGCGGGGAATGATGCCAGTAGCCGGTGCAGTCGTCCCAGTTCACCGGCCGCATCCAAAACTCGAGCGCGCCCCGCCGCAGGCTCATGCCGCGCAACGGCACGCGCACGAACCCGATGTCTGGATCCATGAGCCAGCCCTTGCCGCGGACGCCATCGACGAGCAGTCCGTCGGGCTTCTCACCGCGAAGGTCGAAGCGGATGTCGCCATCGCCGGCCGCGCCGATGTCGAGCTTCGTGCCTGAATCGACCGAAGCGTGCAGCACGGTGCCGTCCGCGCGGAAGAACGGGCGGTTGAACTGGAGGGGGCGTGTGGCGTGGGCGTCGCGCCAGGGGAGAGGCGGCCGTTCGTAGAGTTCGCGAACCACGTTCGACACCCGCAGTTCGTCGACGGCGCCCACGAAGCCTTGGTCGCCCGCAGCGCTGTTGCCAATCAGGATCTTCGCCTTCTTGCCGGAACCGAAAAAGTGGCCGGGTCCATACTGGTTATGGCGCTCGCTCATGTAGTTGGCCACGACGGACCCGTTCACCGTGAGCACCGCGTCGAAGGGTTCGCCGCCGCCGGGCATCGGGTGGGAGCGGTTCCAGACCGCGACATGCGTCCACGTCTTCGGTGCGACGGGATCGGGCGAAAGAATCGTCGCATCCCGTGCAAGGATCGCCTCGATCTGTGCAGGGGGCAGCTTCGGATTGGGCACGCCGTGGGGCTTCTTCAGCCGCAGTTCGAGCCGGCCGTCGGGCCGCAGGAGCAGGCGGCTCTCGTCGGCGCCGCACGAAAAGATGCACTGTTCCTTCGCGGGCAGGGCGTCGAAGCGGATCCAGCATTCGATGAACGTCGGCGAATCCGCCGTGACCTTCTGCGCGGCGGCGCCAGAGCAGGCGAGGCCGCGGCCGAATCGGCCGTCAGGCGTGATCGTGAAGCCCGATGCGAGCGGGAAGATCTGTCGCTCGTTGCTGTAGTCGCGGATCGTGCCTGCTGCGGTTGGCGTCTCGTCCACCGACCGCTGCTTCGGCTTTAGTTCCTCGGGCGACATTGTCTCGAGGCCGCCGGCGGAGGCCTGCGGCAGGTCGTCGGCGTCGAGCGAGAAGAGCTTTTCGTCGCGCTTCTTCTCCGCCACGGCCGCCTCGAGCCGGTCGCGGCCGCTGATCTGGGCGGGCCCGAAGTGCAATAACAGCGCGGTTTGCGGGTCGCTCTCGTACTCGTTCCACCAGGCCTCGCCGTAGCGGTAGATCGGCGGATTCGCCACCGCCGGCATCGTTGCCACGGCAGCGAGCACGGCCACCCAGCCAGATCTCCAGGATTTGGCGTAAGCACGTGAGGCGTGGGAGCGGGGGCTGGTCCCCGCACGTATGGTCTCGGCGTGCGACATAACCCTTGTTCTATGGCCGTGCACCGGCCTCCGTCATCGCCCGAAAGGGCATGGCGGGTGATTGACCGGACGATTGGTTCACTTCGCTAGAGGTAGCGGACCATGAGCATCCCGGCGAAGACCAGGGCGGCACCGGCGAGCCGGCCCGCCGTGATCGACTCCTGGGGGAGGTCCATCCAGCCGTAGTGGTCGAGGAGGAGAGAGAAAACGAGTTGGCCGCCGACAAACGCGGCCGCGAAGGCGGTAGCGCCGAGTCTTGAGATAAGCGACGCACCGGCGAGCACGACCGTCGCGCCCAGTGGCCCGCCGATCCAGTTCCACCATGGGGTCGACCGGACGGCGGCCATCGACGGAGCCGTCGGTCGCGCGAACACGATGAACAGCACCGCCGTGAGAATCGTGCCGCAGATCGAGTAGAAGGCGGCGTACCAGACGCTGTCGATATTCGCGCGGAGCGACCCGTTGGCCGCGGCCTGCAGCGCGATGCAGCCGCCGGCAACGACGGCGAGGCAAAGCCAGAAAAGATCCATAATCGTTTGGGCTCCCGGGACATGCGGCGCTGCCGCCTCTCGAGAGAGGAATGTATCACCGATTTTACTTGCTGCGGAATGCGTTGCTCTGGACGACGGCGTGCACGATGGACCGCAGGCCGTAATCCGACGCCGCGGTCGATTTCACGATCGCCTCGATCGCCGGATCGTCGACGGGCGTGGCAGCGGCGCCGGTCGCGTAGGTGAGCAGGTGACGCGTGACGCCGCGGGCCAACTGGGACGGATCCTTCGCCAGCATTGCCCGCAGATCGCGGACGCCGCCAAACTTCTCCCCATCGGGCGTGACCCCCGCGGCATCAACAGGCAGGCCCTCTTTCCAGCGCTGCAGCCCCTTCCGTTCCTTCAGCCGCTCGGCGACCTCGTGGTCGAGCACGCGATACTTCTCCCGATACCGCCCAGTCACGTCGAAGCTCTCCAGCGCGAAGCCATAGCCGTCGAACTTCGCGTGGCAGGCGGCGCAGCTGGCCTGCTGGCTGTGGAGTGCGAGCTGTTCGCGGAGCGTGGTCGCGCCACGCGTGTCGGGTGAGATCGGCTCGATGTTGGCGGGGGGCGACGGAATCTCGACGCCCAGCAGCCGCTCGGCCACCCACACTCCCCGCTTCACCGGCGACGTCACGGTGCCGTTGGCCGTCACCTTCATCGTGGTGGCCTGCGTGAGAAAACCTCCATGGGGTGAGTCGGACGGCAGCGACACCTCGCGCAGGGCAACCCCCCTCACACCCGGGATTTGATAATGTTCGGCCAGCCGCTCGTTGAGCAGCGCCCATGATGGGGCCACGAAGTCGCGCACGCTCGAGTCTTTCGCGAGCATCCGGGTGAACGACTGACGGGTCTCCTCCAGGCTGGAGTAGCGGAGGAGCTCCTCGTATTCCGGATACACGTCCTTGTCAGGCGTGGTGTTGTCGATGCCCCAGGCGCCGAGCCACTGGTCGGTGAACGCGGTCACGAACCGCTGCGCACGGGGATCGGCCAGCATCCGTTCGGTCTGCTCACGCAGCACTTTGGAGTTTTGCAGGGAACCCGACCGGGCCGCCGCCAGCAGTGGCTCGTCGGGGCAGGAATTCCAAAGGAAGTAGGAGAGCCGCGAGGCGAGAGCGAAGCCGTCGAGCTTCCCGGGCTTCTCGATACGGCATAGGAAGTCAGGCGACGTCAGCAGCGACATCATGACCTCTGAAAACGCCGCCTTCAGCGGGTTGACTCTCGGTTCCACGGTGTCAAAGCGATCGGCGGCCATTTGCATCAGGGCCTTGAGTTCCCCTGCCGAAATGTCGCGACGCACGAAGAGAGGACCGACCTTGCGAATGGTCGCCTCCATCTCCGTGAGGAACTGGCCGCGGACATCGTTCTTATTGATCCAGTCAGCCGGTTTGCCCATCGCGGCGATGGTCTCGGGCGAAAAGTCGGCCAGCAGCCGGCGAACCTGCGGATTCGGCCATTCGGGCTCCTCGATCTCGGCCTTGAGCACGGCGAGTCCCGGACCCTTGCATTCGCTGGCCTGATGGTTCTTGGGCACGGGAACGCCGAGCCCCAGCGGCACGAGCCGGAACATGTCTCCACCGGCGCCGAGGTCGCTGTTGCCTGTCGTATGGAGGTAGACGTCGGCTTCCACGATGGCTGGCTTCCCAGGCGGCGCTTCCAGCACCTTCACGATCTCGAGCACCTGCGGATAGCCGCCCGGGCCGGCGTAGAACGCGAAGGGCAGGGGCTCGTCGGTCTGATAGCCGTAGACGTGCAGTTTGAACTTGTGCACACCAGGCACCCGTGGCCCATAGAAGCCACGAACCGGCCCGGAGTAGAGATCGGTGTTGAACGACACCATCCAGCCATCGGGGAGTTCGAGGATGTGTCCCTTCGACTCTTCGCTTTGAAATGCCTTCGCGGAATGCTCCCGACCGTCCTTGGGTGCCGGTTTGAGGGCTTCGGTAATGATCGATTCAGCCATCCGCAAATAGCCTTCGGCGCTCGCCGCAGAGAACGGCACGGCGTCGGCCACCTTGTCGAAGCCGTCCACTCGCCCGTCATCGGGGAGGTATTGCCTCGCGCCGGGCGTGAATCCGAACAGGTCGAGGATCGTGAACGAATACTCGTCGCGGGTGAGCCGGCGGGCCTGGGCCCGCCCCGTCCTTTTCTGGATCCCCGCGAGATGGTCCGTGAGGGGCCCGCGGGCCCAGGCAATGACGGCCTTCTTCTGCGCCTCATCGAGCGGTTCGGCGTCTTCCGGCGGCATCGAGCCGGCCTCGATCCGTTCCATCACCTGAAACCACGTTTCCGCCTCGCGGGCGAGCCGGTCGAGCGGCCGTGGACCCGAAAGATCGAGCTTCGCCTCGGGCTTTTCGCCGCTGTGGCACTCCACGCAGCGGGCCGCGAGCACGGGCATCACCGTCTTCTCGAACTCGGAAGAGGCGTTCTCCGCGCGGGCCGTCGTGGCCAGCCAGATACAACAAGCCGTTATGAGCAGAGGCGACCGCATGATCGATGGGCCCAGTTGTTCAGGAAGAAAGCTCGGAAATTCCGCCACGCACGGAGCCGAACGTGTCGGTCTCGACGCCGAATTGCTTTAGCATGGAGACGAACACTTTCCCCAGTTCGGTGTTGTTGCGGGTGTCGCCCGCGATGTGGCGGCCGTGCCGGTGGCTGCCGCCGGCCAGCAGGATTGGAAGGTTCGACGTGTTGTGGCTGCTGGCGTCGCCAAGGCTGCTGCCGATGAGCACCTGCGTGGTGTCGAGCAGGCTGCGGCCTGATTCCTTGTCGTCCCGCAGGCCGACGAGGAAGTCGCGAAACATCTCCATCTTCTTGCGTTCCAAAACCTTCAATTGCTCGATGAGCACGGGGTCCTGGCCGTGATGCGTGAGGCGGTGATGCGCCTCCGAGAGCCCCTCGATCGGTGGCTTTCCCTCGGCGCCGCGGATGAAGAGCGACACCACCCGCGTGGAATCGGTCTTCAGGGCGAGGCGGGCGAGATCGAGCATCACCTTGGCCCGGCCGACGAGGTCCTGTGCGTCGGCGAACGGGCTGGGATAGGCCTCGTTGGGAGGCTGTATGTCCACGGTGGGCTTTGGCAGATGGACCCACTCCTCGTCGGCGAGCAGTTGCTTTTCCAGGGCGCGGACGGCCTCGGTGTAGTCGTCGATCTGTTGCTTGTCGGCGGCGCTCACCGAAGCCCGGAGCGACCCGAACCGGTCGGCCATCCGATCCAAAACGCTGCGGCCGTTCCGCAGCCGCTCGATCTCCTTGGCCACATCCTGCTTGTTGCCCGCCAAAAACAATTTTGCGTAGACCGCGCTGGGCCGCTCCATCGCCGGCACGCCGGCACCGGTGGGCGTGTGCGTCAGCGGACTTCCGTTGGCTGTGCTGAGGCCCAGCAGCGGGAGACGCGTGGCCGTGCCGACATGCTGGGCGGCGAGGTAGTCGAGTGAGACGGAATTGCGGAAGCCTCCCTTGCCGATGTGTTTGGCACCGGTGAGGAAGCAAGAGACCGACGCATGATCGCCGCCCACCTCCAGATGGGAGATGCCGGAGAACACTGTGAACCGGTCCCGCAGGTCGTCGAGGATCGCGAGATATTCGCTCGCTTCGTAGTCCTTGCCGGGCTGCTTCGGAAAAAAGGCCGGCCCGTAGAGTCCGAAGTCGGTGCAGATACTCACCATTCGTTTCGGGGCTTCGGCCTCGGCCGCGGTGGCCAGGCTCTCGAGCCAGGGCAAAGCCAGGCACACAGATCCGGTCTGCAGAAACCGCCGTCTATCGAGCCGAATGCCCATGGAGCACCTCAGGGAAGAAAGGAGCGGGCTCGCCACCTATGTATATGTTCCACCATAAGTCTGCGAGGCGCCGCCAGCAAGGTACGAAAGGGCAGTTTTCCCGCTTTCGCCCCTCTATACTCTGAGGAGTATGCGAGGGGTTTGGCGATCAAGTCGCGGCGATTGTCGACGGGTACTCGTCCTTGTGTCGCTGTGCGCAGTCGCGGCCATGGGGTCAGTAGCCCGCGGCGAGCCTGCGGTCGAACCGCTCCGTACGATCGGCGAAATCCTGTCGCTGCCGCCGGAGGAGTTCGGCAGCGGGCGGCCGGTGGTGGTCCGCGGCGTGGTGACGCTGCGGATTCCGTTCGTGATCCAGGATGGTGACGACGGCATCTACGTGCAGCCGCGGCTGCCGGGCGGGTATCCGCACTACCGCGACCCCGATTTCGCGGTCGGTTCGGAGGTCGAGGTGGAGGGCGTCGTCGATCCCGGCGGGTATGCGCCGCGAATCTTGGCCTCGAAGCTCCGTCACGTGGGCCAACGGCCGCTTCCGAAGGCTGCGGTCATCCCTGTCGCGCGGCTGTTCGGCGGGGGTGAGGCCGGGCGTCGGGTTCGCGTCGCCGGCGTCGTGCAGGGATTGGTGCGGCAGCCGGAATGCTGGACATTGATTCTCGAGTCGGAGTCAAAGCGGCTCTCCGTCGACCTCTCCGTATTCGTGTTTCCGGAAGAGCCGGTGCACCTCTTCGATGCCCGGGTGTCGGTAACGGGCGTGATAGCCTCCATACGCAATCAAAGGGGAGAGTTCCTCGCCCCCAACCTGCATGTCGCCCGGCCGGAAGACATTGAAGTCGTCGTGCCTTCCGGCGGCTCGCCATTCGTCGGCGATAAGACGCCGCTGGGGGACATCGGCCGCTATCGGCGGATGCCGCTCGACGGCGAGCGGGTGCGCACTCAGGGCGTGGTGTCGTTCGCCCTGCCGGGGGCGATCTACCTGCAGGACGGGATTGGAGGCGTGCGGGTCGATCTCGCGGAGACCGAGGCCGACGCGGCACGGTTCCGGCCCGGCGATCTGGTCGAGGTGGCGGGCTTTCCCGACATGAGCCGTGGCGTGGGCGGGCTCGTGTGGTCGGTGGCCCGGGTCGTGGGAGCCGGACAGCCTCCTGAACCCGAAAGGATCCAGCCGAGCAAGATCGTCGAGATCAACGATCGCCACGGGAGATCGGGCGAGGTGGCGCGCCCGGGCACCTACGACGGCTGCCTCATCCAGTGCACGGGCCGCGTCGAGGCAGTGGACCAATCGGCCACCGCCACGCTGGTCACGCTCCTTGAAAATGGCAAGGCGTTCACCGCGGTCGTTCCGCCCGCCGATGCGCCGCGCGGGGCGGGCATCGTGCCCGGCAGCGACGTGCGGGTGACGGGCATGGTACAGATGGCGCGGCCCGAATCGGGCGATGCCACCGTCGCCGCCAAGCGGCAGCAGGTTGAGCGATTCTCCCTGCTGCTTCGCGGGCCGCAGGATATCGTCACGCTGCGACTGCCGCCGTGGTGGACGCCCGCGCGGCTGACGGTGATGGCTGGCCTCCTCGGGGCGGTGGCCCTGGCCTCGATCCTGTGGGTGACGTTCCTGCGTCGGGAGGTGGCCCGACAGACAGCCCGCGCCGTGGAAGAGGAGACTGCGCGGCTGAATGCCGCGATCGACTATGAGGTGACGCTGCGGGAGCGAAACCAACTCGCCGCCAACCTGCACGACACGATCCTGCAGACGGTCACCGGTATCAGTTTCCAGCTGAAAGTCTGCGAGGAGCGCGGTCGTCGCCGGACGACAGTGGAGAGCGACGATGACGAATTTGTGCCTCATCTCGCCGTGGCCCGCAAGATGGTTGAGCACGCCGCTGGGCAACTCCGCGGCACAGTCTGGTCGCTGCGGTCGCTGCCGACGGAAGGGCAGTCGTTCAGCGGGGCGATGAGCGACCTCGTCGCGAGGCTCGGCAGCGGGCATCGCGCCGAAATCTCCCTCGAAATCGATCCTGCCGCTGACGACCTGCCGGCCTACGTCACAGGCAACCTGATCCTCGTGCTGCAGGAGGCGATCCACAACGCCCTCCACCATGCGTCGCCATCGCGGGTGGACGTGCGGGTGGCGTTCGCCCCGACCGCATCCAGCCTGGAGGCCACGGTATCGGACGACGGCGAGGGGTTTGAACTGGGCACGCAGGCCGGCCCGCGCGAGGGGCACTTCGGCCTGGCCGGCATGCGGGAGCGAATCGAGCGGATCGGCGGCACGTTCGACATCCGGACCGCCCCCGGCCGGGGAACGGTCATTCGGGCCGCGATTCCCGCTGGCGGCAAAACCCGCGAAGAGGTGAACGCCCGTCCACAGCCCGATCGTACCATGCCCGCGGCCGCCCCATGAAGTTGAATTTACAAACTCGCGACGTGAGCCGCGTCGGAGGCGGAGGAAGCCCGGTGTCTGAACGGATTCGCATCCTGTTGATCGACGACCATGCCGTGCTCCGCGCCGGCCTGGCGAATCTGCTGGGCCTGGAACGCGACATGCTCGTCGTGGGTGAGGCCGACAACGGCGCCGACGGCGTGCGGCTCTGGCAGAAGTACCGGCCGCACGTGGGCATCATCGACATCAGCATGTCCGGGATGGACGGTGTCGAAACGGCGCGGCAGATCCGCAAGGTTGTGCCAGGGGCAAGGATCCTGATGCTCACCTCCTCGGAAACGGCGGCCGATGCCGCCCGGTCTTTCGAGGCTGGGGCCAGCGCCTACCTCACCAAGCACGTGGCCCACGAGGAGATCGTGGCCGTGATCCGGCAGGTGCATGCCGGACGGGCTGCGATCAAGATGGGGGTGCGTCCCGGGCCGCTCCCGCCAAAGCCCGACCTTCTGAGCGAGCGGGAATTGCAGGTGCTCGGGTTCCTGCGGCAGGGCATGAGCAACATGGCCATCGGCCGCAGAATGGGGATCGCGGAACGGACGGTGAAAACCTACGTCACGGGAATCCTGACGAAACTCAACGCCATGGACAGGGCCGGAGCGGTGGCCCGGGGCTTCGACCTCGGGCTTTTGCAGGTTGCCCGGGAAGGCCAGTAACCTGCCACGATCGGGCCACGAGGTGGGGGTTGAATGTGCTCTTCATCGAACTGGCCGGGCCGGGCAAAGATTCGCGCGAAGGCCATACGACAAAACGGCAGAATCGCTAGCATAAGGTCGGAGAGAATTCGTCGTTCAGTGACGAGGTGATGCATGCGGCCGATCGTTGAAGAAATACCCAGCCGTCGAGCATGTGCAGGGGGCTTCACGCTGATCGAGATGCTCGTGGTGATCGGGATCATCGGGATCCTCGTGGGGATGCTCCTGCCGGCGATCCAATCTGCCCGCGAGAGTGCCCGGCGGACGAGCTGCGCCAATAATCTCAAGCAGATCGGGATCGCACTCGCCGGCCACGAATCGACGGCCGGAGCGTTTCCGCCGGGAATCATGGCGAGCGCGTGGCGGTCGGGGGCCACGGAAAGCAGCAGCACCGCACTCACCGGACCCGTGGCGAAGTTTGGCTTTTACTATTGGCCGTATTTCCTCCATGATCTACTGCCGCGGCTCGACGAGCAGGCCTATTACGATGGTCTCAGGGGACCGCTGTTTCGCGTGCTGCCGCTGGAATACCAGACGCTCGCCGGCGGCACGGCCGACTATGCCCGAGTCAACGGCGTCACGATCCCCCCCTTGCTCTGCCCGTCCGACTCGCAGGCGTCGGGTGTCTGGCAGACGCCTGCGACGTGGCGGACCGCCGGCACTGTGAGGCTGGCGAAGTCAAACTATCTCGGGATCTTTTCCGGAACCAGCGTCGAGGAGGGCATTTCGCGGGTCGTTGCAACGAGCGGCTGGATGAACCAGCCCGTGCATCCGCTTCGACCGCGGGGCACATTCGACCGCCGAGCCGTGTTTGGCTTCGGCCAGGGCACGACGACGCAGGCGATCAAGGACGGGCTGGCAAACACCCTGGCGGTGGCCGAATATCTGCGAGGCGCGAGTGACCGCGATGCTCGCGGAGCGTTTTGGGTCAACGATGCGAGTACTCAGATGTTGCATGCGGCGTTGGGACCGAATGCACCAACGCCAGACACGCTTCATCAAAGCCGGATCTCCTCCGTTACGTCGCTTCCGAACGACTGGGGGTGTTTCAACAACAACAGCCCCAACAATAGGCCTCAACTCAACTTGCCCTGCCAGCCCGGGACTCAGTCCGGCGACAGACGTGGCATCGACGGCTTCGCCACCTCCCGCAGCCGTCACCGGGGCGGCGTCAACGCGCTCTTCTGCGACGGCCGGGTGCAGTTCATCGACGACACGATCGAGTCAAACACCGCGAGCCCCTACGGCACCTGGCAGCGGCTGGCGTGGATCGACGACGGCCAGCCGGTCCAGTTGCCGTAGCGGCTACTTCTCTTTGCCGATCTCGCCGGTATTGGCGAGCACGTTGCCGGTCGGGTCGTTGGGCACCATGAGCATGTCCCAGATGCCGTCGGTGATCCCGTTGGGCAGCGTATTGCCGCTGCCGGTCCCGACGGCACCGAGGCCGGAGGGGCTGTAGGTATCGCGGCCATACTCGCGGCCCGCCACGTCGGGATCGCACTGCTCGCGGCGGGTCACGCGCGACGAGATGCCCCGCACCGAGCCGTCGCACATCGCCACGTTGAGCACGTCGTGGTTGGCCTGCAGGCGGAACTGATTGCAACCCTCCGGCGGCGGCCGCTGCTGAAACATGAGAGTGTTGCCATAGCCGCCATGTCCGGCATAGGTGAGAGAGGAGCCCGTGCCACTCACCGCCGGGTCGATGCCGAATGTGTGCTCCTCACCGGCGGGCTGCGTGGCCGTGGGCAGGAACGCGTAGCGAAACTTTCCCCGAGTGCTGCTGCGGGGGTCGGCGTCGCACCGCCGCATCGCTTCGCCAAACATGATCGTGTTGGAAAGACCGTCGAGGACATGGGCGAACTGCCGGGGCGGGACGCCGACCCGGTAGCTTTCGTTATGGGTGAAGGTGGCGGGCCCGCTGCTGGTCGTCCACGCGCCCGTTGCGCGGCCCCATCGGCCTCCCATCGTATCATCGGCATACGAGAGTCCCGAGCCGCTGTATCGCCTGCCGGTGCCAAATTTCAAAAACACATGGGCATTGGCCATGTAATTCGTGAGCGACCACGGCTGGCCGTCGCGCGCCTGCTCCATCCAATGGGGAGGCGTGGAAATGTCGTCGCTGCATTGGATCGCTGCGATCGATTTGCGGCTCTGCGCAGCCGCGAACGTGTCGGGTATCCCGGCGGTGTTGACCGCGATGCCGGTAATGACAGTCGAGGTGTCATACCACGGCCCCTGAGCCGGTGTGCCTATACGTCCGACGAGTTCCGATTTCACGACAGGGATCGAGACGCCCACGGCATTGATGATGCTCGTCGTGGACGTCACCCACGTGCCCTCCACAAAGTCTGGGCTCTCCGGGATCTGCGGGGCGATCATGCTGCCGGTGATCGTGGCAACCGTCTCCACCTGCACGCCCGCGACGCCGGGCACCGGTAGCGAATCGAAAAAGGCCTGCTCGCCGAGATCGGGGAGAATGTGCAAAAGCCAGCCGCCGAAGGGCTCGCCCGGCCTGGCCTTCATCGCTCCCCAGTAGACCGGCAGCGTGCCGTTCCGCTCGTGGAACTGCTGCACCGCCGCGCCGAGCTGCTTGAGATTATTCGCGCACTGGGATCGTCGCGCCGAGCTGCGGGCCTGCATCACCGCCGGCAGGAGCAGGCCGACGACGATGCCGATCACGGCGATCACCACGAGCACTTCGACGAGCGTCAAGCCGCGGCGAATGGTGCTGTGGTTCATGGTGTGCGGTCCAAAAGCCCCCTGCGGAAGCAGGTGGGATGACGCGTCGCAACAAGATCGGTGCGTTCGATCAAATGCCCGGCTGGTGACGGCCAGCGTTACCCCGCTCGCTTCCGAGAGGGGCTTCTGGAGCGGGCGGCGTAGGCCGCGGCGGCGATTCCAATGCCGGCCAGGGCGAGCGCGCCAGGTTCGGGCACGATCACGAGCACGCCGGTCGAATGTGTGAACTCGAGCGTCTGCGAGCCCGGGGCGGTGGCCGTCCACTTGTTGCCCGTGCCCGTGAACGTGAGGTTGCCGTACCACGAGCTGTCGTTGGCGGTCGTGATGCTCGAGAACAATCCCGTATACGACCCGAAGTCGAAGAGGTTGAACTCCGTGTTGTCGGCCAAGGCCGAGGTGATCGCGGAGCCGAAATCGATCACCATCGAACCGCCGTAGGTGAGCGCTCCCGTCACTTCCACCGCGTCGTAGCCGCCGATCCCGCCCCGCGGCGAGAGACCGTCGATCTCCATGAGCGTCGCGCCCGCCAGCACCAGCTCGCTCGTCGTGAGCAGCCCCGGGCTGTTGCCCGGCGACAGCGTGCCGCCGGCATTGACCGTCACGCCGCCATTGAGCGTGCCCGAGCCGCCAAGCAAGCCGCCCGACTGCACCGTCACGGCGCTGGTATCAAGCTGCCCATTCACGAGCAGGCTGCCCCCGGAGACGAGCGTGGGGCCCGAGTAGCCGCTCGTGCCAGAAAGCTCGAGGATGCCGGCCCCCGTCTTCGTGAGGCCGAAGTTGCCCGAGATCGCAGAGCTGATCCCGAGCCGCGAGGCGGCGTTGACGTTGAAGCTTGTGGCGGCTTCCAAGGACACGAGCGAGGAGATCGTGTGGCCCGTGCCGGTCACGGCCACGGCCGGAGTGCTTGCCAGCCGCAGCGTGCCGCCGGAGATGCTGCCGGAGTTGCCGGCGAACGACAGATTCGACAGGGTCTGCGACTGGCCGTTGATGTCGAGCGTGGCCGCGCCGAGGGACGAGCCCACCGTCACGGGAGTGGCCGGGTTGATCCGGTCGTCGGTGGGCGCCTGCAGGCGGGCCGTGCCGCGGACGATGCTGACGCCGGTGGAGGTCGGCAACTCACTTTCGAGCACCACCACGCCGTCGTTGCCGGCCGAGCCGATCGTGAAGGACACCGGAACGCTGGCATTCACCCAGTTATTCGCAAACGTCACCGTGCCGCTGTTCGAAGCCTGCAGCGTCACGCCCCGGCCGAGAGTGATATTGTTGCCGCCGCCAAAGATCGCCGTGTTGGCACCCGTGACGCCGAGAACGGCCATCTGCGACGAGCCGGCGCCCAACGCGGCGATCGACATGCCACGATCAATCTCCCAGTTGCCATCGACGAGCAACGCCGCCGTGCCCGAGAGGCCCGCCGTGGAACTGCCGATGATGGGCAGCATGTTGGAGTCTGTGTTGCTGCCAAACGGGCCGTTGCCCGAATCCACTGCGGACGCCACCACGAGCGTGCCATCGCTCACGGTGAGCTGGCCCGAATAGCTGCTCGCACCCGTCAGCCGCCAGAGGCCGCTGCCGGTCTTGTTCACGCTCACGCCCGAGCCCGCGATCGCCCCGATCGAGTTGTTGCCCGTGTTCGTGCCGGTGAGGGTAAACGTCTTGATCCCCGAGCCCGTGGCAGTGTTTGCACCGGTGAGCACGAGGGCGCCCGAGCCATTGGCCTCGATCCCGCCGCCGCCCGTCGTGCCGGCCAAGTTGATCGGGCGGTTGCTCGAGTGGCCCGAGCCAAGATACCGCAGCGTGCCCGACGACGTCGTCGAGCCAAGGTCGATCGTGGCGTTGGCCAAGGTGGGCGCCCCCAACGGACTGAAGTTTGCCGTGCCGGAATTCGCGATCGAAGCAAACTCGAGCGTGCCGCCGGAGACGGTCGTCTTGCCCTGATACGTGTTTGCCGCCGAGAGCACGAGCGTGCCGGCGTTCGATTTCGTGAGTGTCGCGGACGTGCCGGCGAGCACGGTGCTGGCCGTGACCGTGCCGACGGAATTGCTGAAGGTGAACGAAGCTCCCGTGAGCGTGCCCACGCCGAAGATCGACGAGCCCGAGCCGCTCACCGTGACAGCCCCGGCCGTCGTGCTCACGCCCACATCGAGGCTGCCGCTGCCCAGGCCAGTGTCATTGAGAACGATCGGGCTGTTCGCGGGGAGCGCGCCGGCCACACCGACCCGCAGCACGCCCTCGCGCACGGTCGTCGTGCCGGTGTAGGTGTTGGCCACGTTCATCGTCAGCGTGCCGGTGCCGATCTTCATGAGGTTGAGGAGGCCCGCAGCTGTATTCGCGATCGTCGCGCCCGAGTAGGTGCGGCCACCCGGACCTACGTCGAACCCGATCCCCGCGTTAGCCACGAAGTTGCCGGAGGTGCGGATCGTGTTAAAGTCGGCATCGGTGACGGCGTCGCCGACGACCAGCGTAGCGCCTGCCGCCGTGCTGTACCGACCGGACGTATCCCATCCGGGCAGCGACGCCGTGCTCGCAATCCCGAGGATACCGGCCGAAATCGACGTCGTGCCGGTGTAGGTGCTGGGGGAGGCAAGCCGGAGGATCCCCGACCCCGCCTTGCCGAGCGACGCGCTGCCGCTCACGCCCCCGTTGGCGACCGTACCGGTGATGGTCGTATTACCGGTTCCCGCAAACGTGAGCGTCCGAGCCGCCGTGGCGGTGCCGTTGCGAAGCAACACCGGCCCGGCGAGTGTCAACAGTTTGTCCGACTGAATATTGTTGGCAAGCGTGCGGTCTGACGCAGCCGCGTTGGTGACCGACCCCAGGACCGTGAGCCCCTGGGATCCGCTGATCGTGAAATCGAGGCCGATTACGAAATTGTTGGCCCGCGCGTTCGCGCCAGTGAGGTCGGCGTTGACGACGAGCCGGCCTGCATTCGCGGTCGTGTACGTCGCGGAGCCACTGCCAAGAGCGTTGGGGTGACCGACCGTGATGCCACCGTTGTCGACCGAGAAACTCGCCGGCGTCCAGCCCGAGTTGTTGCCGGACAGGATGAGGTTGGTGCCGTTGCCGAGACTCAGCGCGGTATTCGAGCCGGTGATCGAGCCGCTGATATCGGGCGGGTTGGCGGCGCCAGAGGGAACGTTGATCGTGATGGCCGATGGGAAAGAGACGGGGCCGGCGAGAGTGAGAGCAGCGGAGTTGGTCGCCGCTTGCAGGCTCGCGCTGCTAACCGCGAAAACTACGGGATTCGTCACCGTCCGCGGCGAGGCGTCGGCAGAGAGCCCGGCATTACCACCAGCAAGCGTGACCGTTCCGGTGCCGAGTGCATTCGCGTTGCCGATAATGACGAGATTCTGATTCACGGTGACGCCGGCGAAGGCGTTGCTGCCCGTGAGCGTGAGGTTGCCGGAGCTGGCCTTCGTGAGCGTGCCCCCGGCGCTCGTGAGGTTCGCCGCCCAGGTCACGTTTTGAGTGTTGGTGTTCACGGAGTAGAGTTGGTTGGCCTCGGTGGAGAACCGCGATGAGTAGTCGAACGTGTTGGCCGACGAATACTGCAGGGTTCCGCCGCTAAACCGGATCGCACCGCTGGCGCCGAGCGGGCCGCTCGTGCCCGCCGTCTCGGCGAACGCCACTCTGGTGTTGCCGGAATTGAGCCAAACGCCGCCGGTGAACGTGTTGGCCGCAGCAAGTTCGAGCGCTGCGCTTGCGCCGGCAACCACCAGGCCTCCCGTGGTCGTCGCCAGGATCGGCGCCTGGACCGAAAGCCCGCCATTAGCGCTATCGGAGACGTAGTAGATCGCGTTCGTGCCGCCGGTCGTGATGCCGGAGCCGCCGGCGATTAGTTGGCCTGGAGAATTGTTGCCTTCCACATAGATGCCGCCGCTGGAGATTGTGAGCGTCTGCGAGGCGCCGAGCAGGATCGAGCCGCCATTGCCCGTGAATCGTAGCGAGGCGATCGTATCGGTCGTCTGGGCACTCACGCCCGTGTAGGACGTGACCGAGGGATTCGCGCCGGTGAGGGCCTTCGAGAGCGTGAGCGTCGAGCCCGAGATCGCCGTCACATAGGTGAATGCCGGAACGCCTCCGGACGACACGATCCCGCCGACGGAGAAGTTGCCGGGAGTCGTGACGGTCACTTGCGTGGCGCCGATCGTGCCGGTGAGCACTTGAGAGGCAACCGAGGTCGCCTTGTACTGGACGTGCTTGCCGGTATTGAGCCCCAGGGAGGTCTGCGTGCCGGTAAGGGCCGCGGAGTTGGGCGTCGTGCCGTAAATCACGGCGCCCACGGAGCCTGCGGCGCCGGTCCCCGTGTAATAGACGGGTCCGACTGAATAGGTGAGGTTCGCGGGCAGGTACCCCTGGCTCTGATTAGCGATCCGGATGAGCGTATCGCTCCCAGGGGAGCCGCCACCTGTATACGAAAATAAGCCCATCGCCCCCTGGGCCACCGACACCGACGACACGATCAAAACGCCGGTACCCCCACTCCCTCCGCGGCTTTGAGCCACTATGCCTCTGCCACTGCGGACTTCAACGGCTCCGACCGTGCCGGTGGTGGCGCCGGCGTACGTGAACGTGCCTTCGGTCGAGAGCGCGATGGATTGGTTGGACGGCAACTTGCCGCCCAAGCCTCCGTTGACGGTCACGCCGCCGCCGTTGCCGATCACGAGTCCGCCGGAGAACGTGCTGCTCGAGTCGCCGTTGAGTTGAAGCGTGCTCGAACCCAGCTTCGTGATCGTGCCCGTGCCAGAGAGTTGGCCCGAGAGCGTGAAATTCGCGTTGCCGGTACCGCTGATGGTCGTGTTCGCATTGAATGCGATGTTGTTGGCGATGTCGTAGGCCAGCACGCCGGTCGAACTGCGGCCGTTGAGCGCGATCGTGGGCGCGGGGCCGCCGAACGTGAGGCTGCCGCCCGTAAGCCGCACCGTCGTGGTGCCCGTTGTCGCGGGGCTCAGGCCATTGAGCACGAGCGAGCCGAGCGTGAAGCCGCCGAGGTCGTTGTTCGCCGTGATCGTGCCCGAGGAGAGCGGCGTGGTCGTGTTGGTGAAGAACTGGAGGGTCGTGCCCGTGCCGCTCGTCGGCACGCTGCTGCCGAGCCAGTTGGCGGAACTGCTCCAGGCTGAAGTGCCGCCCGTGGTCGTGCCCGTCCATACCTGAGCGTCCGCTGTGCGAGAACTCGCGCTGGTAAGAAAAATAGCCACAGTCGCGACCCGACCGAGGACGCACGAAACGCGGCGTGCAACCTCGCCGACAAATTCATGACGATCATTCATGGCAAAAATCTCCTGCAAGCCGGAAATTCGAGATTTCCTCTCCCGACCCTCTCTATACGTTACGTTTGGGCGGCGGACGCCGCCATTGCCCGAAAGGGCCGTTTGCCCGAAAGGGTTGGGCGGCGCGGGGGCTGGCGGGCCTACCGCTGGATTTATCCCGGACAGCCTGCGGCAGTAGCCCGAGGTCAAGTTTCTGGCCACAGCCCCCCGCCCGGGCGGCCATACATCGGCGGCGTGGAAAGAAGCCGCCAGCCACACACGTCACCGCTGGCATAGTGATGTTTGGGCGAACTGTCCCAGCGGCCGCCGCAGGGCCGGTCGCGAAGCTGGCCTCTGAACGCTCCCGGCGCGGAAGATCCATGGCAATCACAAATCTCCCGAGGAAACATGCCATGGTTGATCGCAACACGAATGGCCACGCCGGTGCGGGAACGACGACGGTGGCGGCCCCGCGGGAGACGCACCTCACGGCGCCCGCCATCGAGACCCTGCGGGTGGGGCTCGTCGGCTGCGGCGCTTTCGCCCGGTTTTCGCTCGCGCAATACCGGCAGCTGCCCGGCGTGGCGATCGCCGCGGTCGCCGACATCGACGCCACCGCCGCCGCCCGGGCGGCGCACGAACTCGGCGCCGAGGCCCACACACCCGACGCGGTCCTCACCGCGGCCGATCTCGACCTCGTCTACATCGCCACGCCGCCGGCTCTGCACTTTCGGCAGGCGAAGCAGGCCCTCGAAACCGGCAAACACGTGCTCGTGGAAAAGCCGCTCGCCACGACGGTGGCCGACGCGCGAGAGCTCGACTCGCTCTCGACGCGGCAGGGCCGCGTCTGCGTCGCAAACCTCGTGGAGCGCTACAACCCGCTCGCCGACTGCGTGAAGCGGGTGATCGAGGGCGGCCTGCTCGGCGACCTGCTCCATGGGCTCTTCGTGAACGAAGCGGCCGACGAGGGGCTCGCGCCCTCACACTGGTTTTGGAACCGCGAGACGAGCGGCGGGATCTTCGTCGAGCATGGCGTGCATTTCTTCGACCTGGTGGCCTACTGGCTGGGCGAGGGGCACGTGGTGTCGGCGGCCCGCAGCCTGCGCGAGCCATCGGCCGCGGACGGCGCGGTCGAGGAGGAAGTGATGTGCACCTGCCGGTATCCACGGCCTCGCGCTGGAGCCGCCGGCGCGGTCGCCTGCACGCGGCACACCGGCCTGCTCTTCCACTTCGAGCACGGGTTTCACCAGGCCTCGCGGATGGACCGCCAGGAAATGCGGCTCGTGTTCGAGCGCGGCGAACTGCGGCTCTTCGATTGGGTGCCCACGCACGGGCTCGTGCGGGCATTGCTCGACGAGGCCGCCACCGAGGCCCTTGCCGGCCTCCTGCCCAACGCGGCCATCCATCGCGTGGACTCGTATGAAGGCCAGGCGCGGCAGGCCCGCGGCCGCTTTAAGCCGTTCCTCGCAGCGGGCCTCGTGGAGATCAGGTTCACCACCGGCCTCGACAAGCTTGGCATCTATGCCCAGGTCGTTCGCGATCTCGCCGCCGACCAGCTCGCGTGGATCCGCGATCCCTCCCATCCGCGGCGGCTCACCGAGGCCGACAGCGTGGCGTCGGTCGCCATGGCATGTGCTGCCGACCGGATGGCGATGGAGGGCTGGTAGGACCGAAATCAACGCGGCCGGACACGACTCTCAGGCCAGAGCGTGGGCACCTCAGGCAGGCCAGCGGTCAGCGTTGCTGGCGTGCGACGGCCGGCGGCGGCCGGATCGAGTGGCTCGAAGCCGATGGCCAAGGCCGGGGAGCCGGGCTGGAGCGTGAAGTCGCCCCTCTCAGGATCCTTGAACTTCGGATCGGCGACGATCGAACCGAGGTCCTGCCCCTCGGTCTGCCGGGCGGCGAGATCCTTGCGGTCAGGGAAGACCACCGGGCCCGAGGCGTTCCAGTAGCAGTTCGATCGCGCGACGAGCTGCTTCGTCCAGTCTCCCCTCACCAGCGGCGTGGATGAATTCCACCAGACGATGTTCTTCTCGAACCGGAAACTCGTATGGTTTTCGACGCGGGTCCGCTGCAGCTGCCAGTCGCGGGCCATCGCGAAGACGTTATTTTCGATCAGATTGTCGCGGCCGTAGTGCTGGTGGAAGCCACCGGAACTCGTCCGGTAGACGAGATTCTTCCGCATCACGATGCCGGTCGATCCCTCGTCGGTGTAGAGCCCCCAGCCGCCGTAGTCGCGGCTCGTGATGTCGTGGATCACGTTGCCCTCCACGACCGTGCCGGGCGAGATGCCGAGGGTGTAGACGCCCCCCATGTCGGAGAGCACGCCGTGGCCGATGTCATAAATATGGTTGTGGGCGATCCGGTTGTGGTGGGCCGGGCTCGGCCCATAGCCCCACGTCCAGCCGACCGACACGCCGGTGTAGGTGAGGTCGTGGATGTCGCAGTGCTCGACCGTGCAGTGCGAGGCGTGACCGATCCAGACGCCGACCGCCGCAGGATGCAGCCGGCCCCCGTGGGCGATCGTGGTGTCGCGGACGGTGATGCCTTTCACCGACTGGTCCCTGGCCTCGACCAAGCCCTCCGATCCGGCGTTGCCGTCGGCCATCTGGTGCACCTCTGAAGAGGCGAGCACGCCGCCACCACCGAGGTCGACCAACTCGCACCGCGCGAGCGAGCATTCCTGGCAGCCGGCGCGAAACTCGAATGCATAGCGGCCGACGTGCCGAACGGCGCAGCGGTCGAAGGCGAGGTGCCTCGCGCCCGTCGCCCTGATCGCACCGCCCACGTTCACTTCCGCCTGCGGATACGATTGCCCTCCCTGCGGCATCGACCAGTTGCAATGGGCGAAGGAGAGCCCCTCGAGCCGCACCTGCTCGACGAGCCGGCCTGCCGCCGCGTCGCCGCGAAACTCGAGCAGCCGGTCGGCGACGGGCGCGATCACGACCGCCGTTTCCGGCGTCTCTCCCTCGAGCGGGCAGTAGGTGAGCGTGCCCGTCGGTCGGTCGAGGTACCACGAGCCGGGAGCCCCGAGGGCCTCGCGGACATTCTCCACCAGGAACCGGTTTCCCTTGGGGAAGGAGCACCATTCCCTCACGCCGCGGGTGTGGCCGGCGAAGGTGACGACTTTTTGGCCGGCATCGGTTTCGAGCGGGGCGATCGTCGCGATCGGCATTCGCGACATCGTCCACTTGTGCACCGCCACCACTTCCACGTCGCGGAGATTCGCCCAATCGGCCCGGAGGTCGTCGCCCGAGAACACAAACCGGTCGTGCCCCTTGCCTGCGGCGGCCGGCGACGGGGGCAGCGTTCCGGCGATCGTGTGCCAGCCCGAGGCGGGGAGCACCGGCCGGAACCGCCGCTGGTCGTTCACGAACAACTCACTGAAGGTCCAGGTGCCGGCCTTCACTTCGGGCAGTTCCACGGTCCAGCGGGTCTGATCGCCCTGTTGGGCGACCTGCCAGCCGCGGATCACTCGGCCGCCGCTGAAGACGGGCCGCGAGTCTTCGGCGGCGCGGATGACCGTCGGGGACTTTTCAGTGCCGGAGTCGTCGGGCCCGATCACGACGGGCCCGTCCAGTTCATACCGTCCCTCGGCCACCGCTATCTCGACCGGCGTTTCAAGCAATCGATCGGCCGCACGAATCTCACGAACGCGATCGAGCGCCCGCCG
>JBIIQM010000127.1:0-6170 GCA_044342075.1 Pirellulales bacterium | reverse complement strand
TCCCGCTCGAAGATTTCGTGAAAGAAGTGTTCTCCGCGGTCGGCCTCGATTGGACTGACCACGTGTGTCATGACCGCAGCCTGATGCGGCCGACGGAGCTCGCCTGCGGCCGAGCCGATCCCTCGCGAGCCCGGGAGGCGATCGGCTGGCAGGCAAGCTATTGCATGCCCGACGTTGCCCGAATGATGGTCGAGGCGAGGATCGCGGCATCGCACCGGCGCAGGCAGGCGGCCTAAACCGACGGGCTCGTGCTCGCACAGCGTGCGCGTATGCTTT
This sequence comes from Pirellulales bacterium, assembly GCA_044342075.1. GTDB lineage: Bacteria > Planctomycetota > Planctomycetia > Pirellulales > UBA1268 > RGVT01. The sequence continues at coordinate 5,894 of JBIIQM010000127.1, read as the reverse complement.
ACGACGTGCCCCGCTTTACCCTGCTCGAACATACCGGCGCCCCCGACGATCCTGCCGGGCGGCATTACGACCTGCTGCTGGAGGATGGCGCCGCCTGCCGCACCTGGCGGCTCCTGGACGTGCCGCAGGCCGGCGGTCCGGCCGTCGCCGCGCTCGAACTGCCGCCGCACCGGCTGGCCTGGCTCGACATCCGCGAAGGCGAGGTCTCCGGCGGCCGTGGCCACGCCCGCCGTGTCGCTGCCGGCGAATACGAGATCGCGTCGATCGACGGAGCGGAACTCGCCGCGGCCACGACGCTCGTGCTGCGCATCACCGGGTCCCTGCTCGCCGGCCGGCTGCGGCTCGAGCAGGTCGAGGCAGGCTGGGCCGTCGGACTGGCGTATGATGGTGGCAAACCAGGAGCCCATCCATGAAGCCCCGTGAAGTGCTCGCGCTGTGCCGTGAGAAGGAAGTGAAGGCGGTCGATCTGCGGTTCACCGATTTTCTCGGCGCCTGGCAGCACTTCACGATCCCCGTCGGCAAGCTCGAAGAATCAACGTTCGAGGACGGCCTCGGCTTCGACGGCTCGAGCATCCGCGGCTGGCAGGCGATCAACGAGAGCGACATGCTCCTCGTGCCGGTGCCCGATACGGCCGTCGTCGATCCATTCGCGCAGATCCCCACGCTCGTGATGATCTGCATGATCCAGGATCCGATCACCCGCGAGGACTATTCCCGCGACCCGCGCAACATCGCCCGCAAGGCGGTGAACTATCTGAAGAGCACCGGCATCGCCGACACCTGCTTCATCGGACCCGAAGCCGAGTTCTTCGTGTTCGACGACGTACGGTTCGACCAAAACGCCCACGAGGGCTACTTCCACATCGACTCGATCGAGGCCGAGTGGAATCGCGGCCGCGTGGAATCGCCCAACCTCGGCTACAAGCTCCGTCACAAGGAGGGCTACTTCCCCTGCCCGCCGTCGGACCAGCTGATGGACATCCGCAACGAGATGATGCTCACGATGATCCAGTCCGGGATCGACGTCGAGGCGCAGCACCACGAGGTGGCCACGGCGGGGCAGTGCGAGATCGACATGCGGTTTCAGGAGCTCGTCCGCATGGCCGACCAGATGTGCCTCTACAAATACATCGTGCGCAACGTCGCCAAGCGGCATGGCAAGACGGTCACGTTCATGCCGAAGCCGATGTATGGCGACAACGGCTCCGGCATGCACACCCACATTTCGCTCTGGAAGGAGGGGCATCCGCTCTTCGCCGGCTCGGGCTATGCAGGGCTCTCGGAGATGGCGATGCACGCCTTGGGCGGCATCCTCAGGCACGCCCCCGCGATCCTCGCGATCACGAATCCCACCACGAATAGCTACAAGCGGCTCGTGCCCGGCTACGAGGCGCCGGTGAACCTCGCCTATTCGCAGCGCAACCGCTCGGCGAGCTGCCGAATCCCGATGTATTCGGCGAGTCCGAAGACGAAGCGGATCGAGTTTCGCTGCCCCGACCCGACCTGCAATCCGTATCTCGCGTTCTCCGCGATCCTGCTGGCGGCGATCGATGGCATCCAAAACAAGATCAACCCCGGCCCGCCGCTCGACCGCGACATCTACGACATGCCGCCGGAAGAGCTGGCAAACGTGCCGAAGGCGCCGGGTTCGCTCGAAGAGGCCCTCGACGCCCTGGAACGAGACCACGATTTCCTCCTGCGCGGCGACGTTTTCACCGACGACGTCATCGCTACGTGGGTGAAGATCAAGCGCGAGAAGGAAATCGCCCCGATGCGGCTCCGCCCGCATCCCTACGAGTTCTGCCTTTATTTCGACGCCTAGAAATGCGACGCTGAGAGATCCCAGGAAACGCACGCCATGTCAGACGAAACACCCGCCGGTACCGCCGCCAAGCCCTCCGCCGTCGAACTGGCCAAGATCGCCAGTAACTACCTCGCCGGAGACATCGCCAAGGAGTTGGCCGACGGCGCTCCCGGCTTCGGCAAGCCCTCGATCCAGTTGCTCAAGAACCACGGCACCTACCAGCAGGACGACCGCGAGGCCCGCAAGGCCGTCGATGGGAAGAAGAGCCAGCGCGATATCTCGTTCATGATCCGCACCTGCGTGCCGGGCGGAAAGCTCACGGCCGAGCAACTGCTCTCGGCGATCGACCTCGGCGATGAGGTCGGCAACGGCACAATCCGGCTCACGACGCGGCAGGCGATCCAGCACCACGGCGTCGTGAAGGGGGATCTCAGGCCCTTCATGCAGCGGATCCACGACATCCAGATGACCACGCTCGCCGCCTGTGGCGACGTCGAGCGCAACATCATGTGCTGTCCGGCGCCGATCCACGGGAATCCGGTCCGCGACGAGATGCAGGCGATGGTCGACAAGCTCGCCAAGCATCTCGCTCCGCGCACGCGGGCCTATTACGAGATCTGGCTCACCGACCCCGACACGGGCGAGAAGACGCTCGCGGGGGGCACCTCGGGCGAGAAGGACGTCGAGCCGGCCAGCTTGGTCGAGGTCGAGCCCATTTATGGCCGCACGTATCTTCCCAGAAAGTTCAAGACCGCGTTCGCGCTGCCCGAAGACAACTGCACCGACGTCTACGCCAATGACCTCGGCTTCCTCGTCGTCCACGAAAACGGCAAGATCCTCGGCTACAACGTCCTCGCCGGCGGCGGCATGGGCGTGACGCCGAGCGCTGCCAAGACGTTTCCCGCGCTGGCGAAGCGGCTCGGCTTCGTGCCCCCCGAAGACGTGCTCGCGATCGCGGAAGCGATCGTGAAGGTGCAGCGCGACTTCGGCAACCGCTCCGACCGCAAGACGGCCCGGCTGAAGTACACGATCCACACGATGGGCCTCGACGCATTCCGCAAGAAGGTCGAGGAGTATTTCGGCAAGCCGCTCGCCCCCTGCCATCCGTCCGACGTGCACGGGTTCGACGACCACATCGGCTGGTTCGAGCAGGGGGACGGAAAATTTTTCTATGGCCTGAACGTCGAGAACGGCCGCGTGCACGACACGGGCGACTTCCGCCTCAAGACGGCACTGCGGCGAATCCTGAGGGACATCAAGCCGGGCGTGCGGATCACGTCGCACCAGAGCCTGCTCTTCACCGATCTCGCGGTCACCGACCGCGATCGGATCGCGGAGATTCTCCATGCCCACGGTGTGAAGACCTCCGAGGAGATCTCTACCATCCGCCGCTGGAGCATGGCCTGCGTGGCGCTGCCCACCTGCGGCCTCGCCGTGGCGGAGAGCGAGCGGGTGCTCCCCGGACTCATCGACTCTCTCGAGCCCGAAGTGGCGAAGCTCGGCCTCTCGAACGACGCCTTCACGCTTCGTATGACCGGCTGCCCCAACGCCTGCGCCCGCCCCTATAACTCCGACATCGGTATCGTGGGCCGCACGCTTGGCAAATACACGATCTTCCTCGGTGGCCGCCTGCTCGGCGACCGACTCAACGTGCAATACAAGGATGTCGTGCCCTTCGAGGAGCTCGCGCAGGAACTCACGGCCGTGCTCGCCTGCTACAAGGCGGAGCGGAAGGCGGGCGAGACGCTCGGCGACTTCTGCCACCGGAAGGGCGTCGATGGCGTGCGGACGTGGGCCGACGAATGGCTCGCCGGCGCCCGCGGGCACGGGTAGGGTAGGCTGAAGCCTACCGATAACAGTGACAGGCTGAAGCCTGTCCTACTTTGCGAAGGCGGTGGGGTCGTTGAGGACGAAGAGGTGTCCGTGGTCGGAGGTCACGATCACGGCCGTGTCGTCCCAGGCATCACGGGCCTCGACCCACTCGACCACGGCGCGGAAGGCGGCGTCGCCGTCGTGCACGGCGCCGATGCAGTTGTCGATGTTGTTGCCGTGGCAGGCCCAATCGACGTCGCCCGCTTCCACGAGCAGCCAGAACCGGTCGCGGGTTTCGAGCACGGCCAGGGCGGCCCGCGTCATGTCGGCGAGCGTCGGATTCTCCGCAAGGTCGGCAGGCGTGTAGCGGATCGGGCCGCCATATTTGGCCGCGAGCCCTTCGCGCTTCGCCCGCTCGCTCTCCGGCACGACCACCGGCGCATGATCGTGGTCGGCGGTGGAGAAGGGGAGATGCCCCTCGGCGGCGCCGAAGAAGCCGAAGAGCCGGAGATGCTTCGCGATCGCGTCCTCGGCCGCCTCGGCGAGCACCTCCGCGCCGGGGCGCCCCGGCGTGCGCATCGCCACGCGGTAGCGGCCGCCTGCGGCGGCATCGATCGTCCGCAGGGTCGAGGCCGCGACATACTTGTTGCCGCGCTCGAAGTTCCGCCCCTGGCCGGCATCCTCGGCGGCATCGACGCCGAATCCGCAGCCGATGAGGACGTCGAGGCCGGGCAGCGGCCTGCGGCGCGAGACCGACGGCTCGCCGAGCTGATCGCGGGAGATGTCTTGATAGTCGTCGCGGCTGACATTCGCCGCGTAGGCGCAGGCCGGCGTGGCATGTGAGACGGGCACGCTCGTGACCACACCCACGCCCCAGCCCTGCCGCTGGAGCGCGACGGCGATCGGCTCGATGGGCTGGCCCTCAGCATCGACGTTGATCGCGTCGTTGTAGGTCTTGCGGCCGGTGCAGAGCGACGTGGCAGACGCGGCCGAATCGGTGACGGCGTGCGGCCGGCTGCGGTGGCGGCCGATGAGATACGTGAGGTCGGCCCGGGTGTCCCACGGCGTTGCGCCGCCGAGCCCGGAGTCGTAGCCACCCCCTGTTTTGCCCCCCGGCGTGAGCACCGCCTGGGCATCGACGTCGAACGTGGTGCCGTCGTTCGCCGGGCTCGTCACGCAAAACCCGTAGTCGGTCGGAGCGCCGGCATAGTCCTGGAAGAAGAGCCCGTGGCCACGGCCCGCGTCGTAACCGACGCTGCCGGTCGCGGCGATCGCGGCGACGCGGGTGGTCGTCCAGTCGAGCCCGTCAAACACGACGAGAATGACGCGCTTCTTGCCCGCGGCGACGGCGGCTCGCTGCAGGCGGTGGATGTCGGTCTGATCGAAGTAGTCGGCCCGGGAGTTGAGCGTGCTCTCGGGCAGCCGGCCGTAGAGCCGCTCGAGACCTTCGGCATCGCGGTAGACGCTCTTCGTCCCTTTCACGCTCTCGAGCGACAGGCCGAACGTGTAGACCGGGATCAGGCGATTCGAATGGTTCGACCAGGCGGCATAGAGTCCCGGCCGATCGCCCCAGTGGCCCCAGTCGGCCTGCCCCGCACGCTCCGCCGCCGCCTGCATCTCGTGGGCGCGGTCGGTCGCCGGCACGTTCCTGGCGCGCTGCCGCCCTGGCCGCGCGATGAGGGCCACGGCGAGCCCGCAGAACAAGACCAGCGCGAAACCGGACCAGCCTCGTTGCCAATCGGCGAGACGGTTCATGCCGCGCGTGCGATCTACGCCGGCAGATCGTCCCACATCGGGCACCAGAGCGGCGTCCGGGGGAAGAGCTGCGCGGCGAGCTTCTGGGCCACCTGGGTCGAGGCTTCGAGCCGCCCCGCGGCCGCGGCCTCGTGCGGATCGCACTGGCCGAGGAAGAGGCGGGCGAGCTCGTCGGCGGAAAGCCGCAGGTAGCTGCGGCCCACGCGGCCGGCATGCACGGTCGCCTTGCCGTCGGCCACGATCACCGAGCCACGGAAGTTTGGCGCATCGAGGCCGAGCTCCACGGTCTCGCGAATGCCCGCCTCGGCGACCCTGGCGGCCACGGATGGCGCGACTGCCTCGAGCACGTCGAGCGGCCGGAAGACCTTGGCGACGATCATCCGATCGCCGGCGTTCACCTGCCCGACAACCGAGGCGTCGATGCCGGCGACGGCCGCATGCAGCGGATCGGCCGCCCCCGATTCATAGATGATCTCCTGGCGATCGTTCTCGACCGCCTCGCCGCAGACGCGGGCGAGAATCT
>JBIIQM010000054.1:0-20188 GCA_044342075.1 Pirellulales bacterium | reverse complement strand
GCCGATTTTGATCGGCCGCGGCGACGCTTCAAAGCTCGGCGACCCTGCGGGTAACCTCTCTGGCGTTTTCGGCATCGCGCTTAAAAGCCCGCCGGCCGACCGGCTGCTCGATGACGAGGAGACGCTCGATCTCGCGGGGTTCGCGATCAGCGTCTTCGAGATTCCGGGGCATTCGTCGGGCCACGTCGTCTATCGGATCGACGGCTGCAAGCCGACGCTGGTCTTCGGCGGCGACGTCCTCTTTCGGGGCAGCATCGGTCGCACCGACTTCCCCGACGGCAGCTTCGACGCGCTCGCCGCTGGCATCCGCCACCGCCTCTACACGCTGTCGGACGACACGATCGTCTTCCCCGGGCACGGCGAGGAAACGACCGTGGGCCACGAGCGGCGGCACAATCCATTCGTGCCCGGCGCCCCGGCGACGGCCGGCGATTGACCGCCTTGCAGGCCACCGCCAAAACTATGTTGATGCTTTCCCCCGCCGACACGCTCAAGCCCGCCCCGCAGCCCCAGGCGGGCACCGCGGCCGAGGGCCCGTCGCCATTCTGCCGGGCGGCCGGACTGTCGCTCGCCGCGCTCGCGCGGCTGCTCAGCGGCGCGAGCGTGCGCTGGGTCGCCAGCCAGCCCGACACCTGCCAGCGGGTCTACTTCGCCAACCACACGAGCCACCTCGATGCGATCGTCATCTGGTCGTCGCTGCCGCAGGCCGTCCGCGAGCTGACGCGGCCCGTCGCCGCGAAAGACTACTGGTCGCGCGGCATCGTGCGGCGCTGGCTCGCGCAGGAGGTCTTCAACGCGATCCTGATCGACCGCACCGACATCAAGGTGCACCAGAGCCCGGTCGACCTCATGCTCCGCGAAGTGGGCACCACGAAGTCGCTGATCGTCTTTCCCGAAGGCGGCCGCAGCGTCACCGGCGAGATCGGCGAATTCAAGAGCGGCCTCTACTACCTCGCGAAGAAGCGGCCCGAGATCGAGCTCGTGCCGGTGCACATCGACAACCTCAATCGCGTGTTGCCGCGCGGCGAGTTTCTGCCGGTGCCGCTGCTCTCCTGCATCAGCTTCGGGCCTCCCCTCTGGCTCGAGCGCGGCGAGGCGAAGGTCGACTTCCTCGAGCGGGCGCGCCGCGCCGTGCTCGCGCTCAAGGAATGACTGCCGCCCGATGAACGACCTCCGCACGATCGCGCTCATCGCCGGCGTCCTCACGCTGCTCACCGCCGCCACGGCGGTGGGGCAGTTTCTCAAGCGGCACCCCGACCGCGGCCTCGATCCCGCGGCGGTCAACACGTTCAACCTCCGGCTCCGCGGCTGGTGGATCATGTGCACCGTGCTGGCGGCCGCCTTCTGGCTCGGCACGACGGCCACGGTCGTGCTCTTCGGCCTGGTCTCGTTTTGGGCGCTCCGCGAGTTCATCACGCTCACGCCCACCCGCAAGGGAGACCACCGGGCGCTCTTCTGGGTGTTCTTCCTCTTCACGCCGCTCCACTACGTGCTCGTGGGTCTCAATCGCTACGACATCTTCAGCGTCTTCCTGCCGGTCTATGCCACGCTCTTCATCCTCGCGCGGGTGGCCTTCGCCGGCGACTACAAGCGGTTCCTCGAGCGGACGGCGAAGATCCAGGCCGGTCTCGTGGTCTGCGTCTACTGTCTCTCGTTCGCGCCAGCGCTCCTGCAGATCCCGATCGCGGGGGCGGCCGCCGAAAGCCGCGGCGCGAATTTCCGGCTGCTCTTCTTCCTCATCCTGCTCGTGCAGTTCGCCGACTGCATGCAGTATGTCTGGAGCCGCATGCTCGGCCGGCGGCTGGTCGCGCCGACCGTGAGCTCGAACCGAACCTGGGAGGGGCTGCTCGGCAGCGCGACGAGCACGGCCCTGCTCGCCGCCGTGCTCTGGTGGGCGGCGCCGCCATTCGAGCCGTGGCAGGCGGCCCTCGCCGGATTCGTGATCGCCATCATGGGCTTCGCCGGCGGCATGACGATGAGCGCCATCAAGCGAGACCGCGGCGTGAAGGATTACGGCACGCTCGTCGTGGGCCACGGCGGCGTGCTCGATCGGATCGACTCGATGTGCTTCGCGGCGCCGGTCTTCTACCACATCACGCAGCTCGTGGCCGGGGCGTGAAGTAGGACAGGCTTCAGCCTGTCGCGATACGCGACATTTGACAGGCTGAAGCCTGTCCTACTGATTTCGTGGCAGGCTGAAGCCTACCCTACCGGGGCATCAGGCGGGGCCAGGCGGCTTGGAGCCGGGCGGCGGACGGGATCTCGAGGCGCGTGCCGGGCGTGAGCGAAACGCGAGGATCGAGCGCCTTGTTCCACGCGAAGACGGCGCGGTAAAGGCGGCCGTCGCCGTAGGCCCGCTCCGCGAGCGACCACCACGAGTCGCCCGGCTGCACGATGTGCTCGCCGGCGATCGGGCCGGCGGTGCGCTCAGGCAGGACCGGCTCGGCAACCGCTTCGGTTTCAACGGCGGTGTATCGCGAGGGGGCGGTCAGTGGCGGCTCTTCGAGCGGCTCCGCGCGGCTGATCGGCTGCGCATCGGTCGCCGGCACAAACTCCGCCGGCGGCGGGGCGAGGTCGGAGCGGGAAGGGGCCGGCTGCGGCGCGGGATCGTCTGTCTCGACGGCAGCCGGTTGAAACGCCGTTCGCGCCACGAATGGATCGCTCGGCGGGATGGCTGCTGGCGGCGCGGCATCTGGCTGGCCGGCCGGTACGAAATCGGGTGCGGCGGCGAAGGCGCTCGCGGGGAGGCTGCGCTGGCTAAGGCTCGGTGGCTCGACCAGGTGTTGCTCGCTGGCAAACTCCTGCGGCACCTCCACATCCGGGCCGGCGCCCGCGGGCGGACGCGGCACGAGCAGCTTCATCGACAATACGCCGACGAACGCGCCTGTCAGCGCGGCCAACACCGCCAGGAGGAATTTTGTTTCTCGTCCCATCGCTCGCAGCCGGAAATCCCAGTCGGGATGGTGCTCCCGGGGGGGCGGGATTGTGCTGAATCGGGCCGGCCGTTTCCAGACCGGTCGGCGGCCACGAAAGCCGCGTTTCAGCCCGGCAGGGGCAGCCGCGCGGCCGCCCGCAGCTTGGCCGATCGGCTCCGCGGATTGCGGAGCACTTCCTCGTTCGAGGCCTCGATCGGCGAGCGGGTGAGGCACTCCCAGACCTGCGTGTTGCGAAACGCCTGTTTCACGAGCCGGTCTTCGAGCGAGTGAAACGAGATCACGGCCAGCCGCCCTCCGGGGACGAGCCGCGTGGGGATTCGCTCGAGCGCGATCCTGAGCGACTTGAGCTCCTCGTTGACGGCGATGCGGAGCGCCTGGAAGGTCCGCGTGGCCGGGTGGATCCGCGGCGGCGGGTGCTGCTTCGGGATCGCCGAGGTCACGATCCGCGCAAACTCCCGCGCCGTGCGGATCGGCTGCTTCTCGCGCACGGCGGCGATCTTGCGGGCGATGCGGCGGCTGAACCGCTCCTCACCATATTCGAAGATGATGTCGGCGAGGCTCTCGGGCTTCATGCGGTTGACCATCCGCCAGGCGGGCTCGCCCTCCGTCGGATCGAACCGCAGGTCGAGGGGCCCGTCGGAGTCGAAGGAGAAGCCCCGCGATTCATCCGAGAGTTGGTCGCTCGAGAGGCCGACGTCGAGGAGCACCGCATCGACCGCGTCGAGACCGACGGCGTCGAGCACCTCCGGGATGTCGCGAAAATTCGCCTGCGCGAATCGCACCGGCAGGCCGGCGAGTTCGCGGGCGCCGCGTTCGATCGCGATTGGATCGCGGTCGACGGCGATCACGAGCCCGTCGGGGCCGACCGCCTCCGCGAGGAGCCTCGTATGGCCGCCGCCGCCGAGCGTGCCGTCGACCACGCGCATGCCGGGCTTCACGGCGAGGAACGACATCACCTCCGCGGGCAGCACGCTCGTGTGGACACTCGTCGACATGCACCCGTTGTACCACGCGGGACGCCGCCCCTCGCGCGGCCGACTTTTCGCGATACTATTGTGAGCTCCATGTCCGACGCCGACCTCTACGACTACGACCTGCCCGAGGAGCTGATCGCGCAGCACGCGCTCGAGCGGCGGGCCGACGCCCGGCTGCTCGTGCTCCGCCGCGCCGCCGGCGCGATCGACCACCGCCACGTCCGCGACCTGCCCGATCTCTTGCGGCCCGGCGATCTCGTCGTCGTCAACGACACCCGTGTCGTGCCCGCGCGGCTCGTCGGCCGCCGCGCCGCCACCGGCGGGCGGTGGGAAGGACTCTTTTTGCAGGAAGAGCCCGGCGGCGGCGGGTGGCGGATCCTCGCGCAGACCCGCGGCCGGCCGGAGATCAGCGAGCGGATCGTGCTCATCGACCGCGAGGGCCGCGAGTCGGAGTCGCTCGTGCTCGTCGGTCGCGGCATCGGCGGCACGTGGATCGTGCAGCCCGAGACCGGCGGGTCGGCCGAGAGCATCCTCAACCGCGTCGGCCGGGTGCCGCTGCCCGGATACATCCGCGGCGGCGAGGAAGGGCAGGGGGATCTCGCCCGCTACCAGACCGTCTTCGCGCGCGAGCCCGGCTCGGCGGCCGCGCCAACGGCCGGCCTGCACTTCACGGAGGAATTGCTCGCGGCGCTCGCCGACCGCGGCATCGGCCGCGCCCAGGTCACGCTCCACGTCGGCATCGACACGTTTCGGCCGATCTCCACCGAGCGGCTCGACGACCATCCGATGCACACCGAGTGGTGCGACTGCCCGGAGTCTACGGTGGCCGCGATCCGCGAGACGAAGGCCCGCGGCGGCCGCGTCGTGGCGATTGGCACCACGGCCGTGCGCACGCTCGAGACGGCGGCCAGTCGTTCGCCGGCGGGTGGGCTCGCGGCCTGGAGCGGCTCGACCGATCTCTTCATCAAGCCCGGCTACTCGTTTCGCGTGGTCGACTGCATGCTGACGAATTTCCACATGCCGCGGACCACGCTCATGGTGCTCGTGAGCACGTTCGCGTCGCGGGACCTGATCCGGCGGGCCTACGAGGAGGCGATCCGCGAGCGGTATCGGTTTCTGAGCTACGGCGACGCGATGCTGATCCAGTAGGACAGGCTTCAGCCTGTCATGTTTCGCGACAGGCTGAAGCCTATCCCACTGACAGGCTAAAGCCCGTCCTACTTTCCCGCCGGATCGTTTACACTGCCGCCTTCGAGAATCACGCAGGAGATTTGCCGATGTCAGGGTTTCCCCAGGAAGACGTGCTCGTGGTGCCGCGGGCTTTGTTCGAGAAGGCCGGGGCGTTTCAGGGATTCTGTGGTGACACGGCGGCCTACCTGCCGCTTCTGCTCGACCCGAAGCACACGTCGTGGCGGCCCCGCGCGAGCGTCGAGGAGGATCCGTCGTTCAAGCAGCTCATTCCCTACTGCCTGCTCTCCCACCGCGGGCCCGACGGCAAGCCGACCTACTTCGCCTACACCCGCGGTGGCGGGCAGAGCGAGGCGCGGCTGCGGGCGAAGCGGTCGGTCGGGATCGGCGGCCACATCTCGAGCACCGACGGCGAACACGGCGACGACACTTCGTATGAAGCCGGCATGCGGCGGGAGCTTGCCGAGGAGGTGGCGATCATCGGCGCGTGGACGGCGCGGTGCGCCGGGCTCATCAACGACGATTCAAACGCCGTCGGCAGCGTCCATCTGGGGATTGTCCACATCCTCGAACTCGAAAAGCCGGCGGTCTCGTCGCGGGAGAGCGAGCTCGTGGAGTGCGGCTTCGAGACGCTCGAGTCGCTGCTGGCGGCCCGCGAGCGGTTCGAGACCTGGTCGCAGATCACGCTCGACGCACTCGCCGAAGGTAGACTCCAGTTGCCGGATCGCGCCTAGGGCATGGCGGAGGTCCGGGATCGGCGGAAGCTCGACGAGCGTTAGGAACTTTCGACCTTCTGAGTATTGAATCGCCACAGGTCGTGGAAGGAGAAAGTTTCTCCGCGAGGAGACTTCTGCCGTCCCGGACCGTGCGGTTCATCGGTGACGCGAGCCAGTGATTTACCTCGACAACCACTCGACCACCCGGCTCGATCCGCGCGTCCTCGAGTCGATGCTGCCCTGGCTCACCGACCACTACGGCAACGCCGGCAGTGTGACGCATGAGATGGGCCGCGAGGCCCGGGACGCCGTCGATGCGGCCCGGGAGACATTCGCCCGCGCGATCGGGGCCACGGCCCGCGAGATCGTGTTCACGAGCGGCGCCACGGAGAGCAACAATCTCGCGATCCTCGGCACGGCCGCGCGGCGCGGCAAAGCCGGCGGCCATGTCATCACGGTCGCAACCGAGCACCACGCCGTGCTCGATCCCGTCGAGCACCTCGAGCGGACGGGCTTCGCCGTCACCCGGCTGCCGGTGGCATCGGGCACGGGAATCCTTTCGCTCGACGCCCTCGACGCGGCCTGCCGCCCCGACACGTTTCTCGTGTCGGTGATGCTCGCCAACAACGAGATCGGCGTCGTGCAAGACATCCCGGGAATCGCCGAGCGGGTGCATGCCCGGGGGGCGATCCTCCACGTTGATTGCGCGCAGGCGATCGGCCGGCTCCCGGTAACCGTCGACGGCCTTGGGGCCGACCTCGCCAGTTTCTCGGCGCACAAGTTTCACGGGCCCAAGGGGGCGGGTTGTCTCTACGTGCGCCGGCGGGAACGCGTCGCGCGGGTCGATCCGCTCGTCTATGGCGGCGGGCAGGAGCGCGGCATGCGGAGCGGCACGCTCGACGTCCCGGGCATCGTGGGCATGGCGGAGGCGGCGCGGCTGGCGGTGGAAAGCCTGCCGGAGGAGCCCGCGCGGCTGCGCGGCCTGCGCGACCGGCTGTGGACGCTTCTCGAGAAAGGCGTTTTCGGAATCGCCCTCAATGGGCCGGCGCTCGACGACCCGGCAAAGCGGCTCGTGAACAATCTCAACGTTCGCATTCCGGGCATCGACGGCCAGTCGCTCTTGGCGACGGTCGCCGGCGACGGCCTGGCCGTGAGTTCCGGCAGCGCCTGCTCCTCGGAAAATCCGCGGCCGAGCCATGTGCTGCAGGCGATCGGCCTCGACGACGACGAGGCCCGCGCCAGCCTGCGGTTTGGCCTCTCGCGGTTCACGACCGCCGACGAGATCGACCGGGCCGCGGCGATCGTGGCCACCGGTGTCGCCCGGCTGCGGGCCATATGAATGGCTCTGGCCCCGGGCTTGGCCGGCGAAAGGCAACGGGATAGAATTTCCACATCTCGGATTGTGAGATTTCCGATCACGAGAGTCCTTCAAGGTTTCCGTAGGAGGTTCAGCCACCATGTCTGTCATGCTCACCGAAAAAGCCGCCATTGAAGTCAAGAAGATCATCACCGATCAGAAGCTCGATCCGGCCACCGTGCTCCGCATCGGCGTTGCTGGCGGCGGCTGCAGCGGCTTCCAGTATTCGCTCGGCTTCGACACCGCCTTCGACCCGAAGATCGACACCAAGACCGAACAGCACGGTGTGCCGGTCGTCGTCGACAAGAAGAGCGACCTCTTCCTCGATGGCACCACGCTCGACTTCCACGAGGGGATCGACAAGCGCGGCTTCACGTTCAACAATCCGAACGCGAAGAAGAGCTGCGGCTGCGGCAGTTCGTTCCAGGCCTGAGCCGCGCCTGCGTCTCTGGTTTTCACGGTTCCCACGACAGGAGGGTCGGTGGCTGCGGGCAAGGTGCATATCGTCGGCATCGGCGATGACGGCGTCGACGGCATGACCGCGCAGGCGCGCAAGGTCCTCGAGGCGGCCGACATGCTGCTCGGGCCGGAATCGTGCGCCCCGCTCCTTCCGGCGGCGCTCGCGAAGCGACTCGACGCCACGGCCAGCCTCGAGGAGCTTTGCGAGAAGATCGAGGCGGCGGGCGACAGGCGGCTCGTCGTCCTCGCGTCGGGCGATCCACTCTTCTACGGCACGGCCCGCTACGTCTGCGCCAAGCTCGGCAAGGACCGGTTCGAGGTGGTGCCGCACGTCAGCAGCATGCAGCTGGCCTTTGCCCGCGTGAAGGAATCGTGGGAGGAGGCTTTTCTCGCCAACCTCTCCGGGCAGTCGATCGAGCGGGTCGTCGACAAGGTCCGCTCGAGCGAGACGGTCGGGCTCTTCACGAGCGAGCAGTGGCCGCCGGCGGCGGTCGCCCGGGCGCTTCTCGACGAGGGCATCGACTATTTTCAGGCCTATGTCTGCGAAAACCTCGGCTCGCCCGACGAACGCGTGACGCAGGGGAGCCTCGCCGACATCGCGAAAGACTCGTTCGGGCCGCTCAACGTGATGATCCTCGTGCGGAAGGCCCGCGTGGCCGACAAGCCGGGGCACGTGGGCACGCGGCTCTTTGGCAATCCCGACGAATGCTTTCTGCAGTCGCGTCCGAAGCGCGGCCTGCTCACGCCCGCCGAGGTGCGGTCGATGGCCCTCGCCGAGCTGGGACTGCACGCGAAGAGCGTTGCCTGGGACGTGGGCGCGGGGAGCGGCTCCGTGGGGCTCGAGGCGGCGCGGATCGCCCGCGACGGCGCCGTCTACGCGATCGAGATGGATCCCGACGACCACCAGCTGATCACCGAAAACGCGAAGCGGTTCGGCGTGACGAACCTGCAGGCTGTGCTCGGCAAGGCGCCCGAGGCCTGGGCAGGACTGCCCGACCCCGACGCGATCTACGTCGGCGGCAGCGGCCGCCATGTGACGATGCTCGTCGAGGAGGCGTGGAAGCGTCTGAAGCCCGGCGGACGGCTCGTGACAGCCTGCAACAGCATCGAAAACCTCGCCTCCGTCCACGCGCTCCTGCGGTCGCGTTCGAGCGACGCCGCCTATTGGATGGTGAACATCGCCCGCGGCATCGAGCAGCTCGACCGGATCCGCTTCGAGGCGATCAATCCGAGCTTCCTGATCGCCGCCACGAAGCCGGTGTAGCGGCCCGATCTCGCGGCGAGTGGACTTCAGCCCATGCCCAACCTGCCCGAGCCACTCGATGTGATCGCGGTCGGGGCTCATCCCGACGACGTCGAGATCGGCTGCGGCGGCACGCTCGCGCTCCTCGCCTCGCAGGGGTATCGCGTGGGGATCATCGACCTCACCGACGGCGAGCCGACGCCGCGGTCGAGCGGGCCGGACGAGCGGCTGGCCGAGGCGGCGGCTGCGGCGCGGGCGCTCGGCGTGGTGCACCGCGAGACGCTCGATTTTCCGAACCGCCGGCTCTTCGATTCCTTCGAGGTGCGGGTGGCGCTCGCGAAGGTGTTTCGCCGCTGGCGGCCCCGGCTCGTGCTCGGCCTCGGCGACAAGACGCCGCTCGCCTCGCCCGACCACGCGCAGGCCGTCGCCATCACGGAGGCGGCCGTTTTTTATTCGCGGCTGACGAAGTGGGACGACACGTTCGATCACCTCCCCGTCCACACCGTCCCGCACTTCCTCACCTACTTCCTCTTCGCGGGCATCCCCAGCGTGCCGCACGGACATTATCCCGTCGTCATCGACATCGCCGGCCAGCTCGAGACGAAGCTCGCGGCGATCGGCTGTTACAAGTCGCAGTTTCCGCCGGAGAAGGCCCACGTCTTCCCACGGGTGCGGGCGATGGCCGAGACGGCGGGGATGATGGCGGGCTGCGCCGCAGGCGAGGTGCTGGCCTCGAGCCGGATGCCCTGTGCGAGCGACCCGATGAGGCTGCTCTTTCCCGCGCCATGAGCGAGACCGTGCAGACCGTCGACGTGGCGATCGTGGGCGCGGGCATCGCCGGGCTCGCGGCCGCCCGCGAACTCGCGGCGGCCGGCCGCCGCGTGATCGTGCTCGAAAAGTCGCGCGGCGTCGGCGGCCGGATGGCCACGCGGCGGGTCGGGCAGGCCGTCTGCGATCACGGCGCGCAGTTTTTCACGGTCCGCGGCCGGGCGTTCGGCGGCATCGTGGCGGAGGCGCACGACGCGGGCGCGGTGAGCCAGTGGTGCGACGGATTCTCGCGGGCCACTGCAAACGGAAGCGGCATGCTGCCGCCGGGCGACGGCCATCCGCGCTGGCGCGGGACGAGCGGCATGACCGATCTGCCCAAGCACCTTGCCGCTGCGCTCGATGCCGCACACGCGAGCCTGCGGTGCAACACGAAAGTCGCGTCGATCGGCATCAGGGATGGTCGCGCGAGGCTGACGCTCGACGATGGGGCCGCGATCGATGCCGCCGGCGCGATCCTGACGGCGCCCGTGCCGCAGTCGCTCGACCTGATGGCGGCCGGTGGCATGATGGCACCCGGCGCGGCCGCGATCGACGGCGACGCGTTGCGGAAACTTTCCGCGATCGACTACGACCCCTGCTTCGCGCTCATGCTTGTGCTCGCGCGGCCGAGCCGCGTGCCGCCGCCGGGCGGCATCCAGTTCGAGGCCGAAGGGCCGGCGAACGGGCCGATCGCCTGGCTGGCCGACAACCAGCAGAAGGGGATCTCAACGGTGCCGTCGATAACGATCCATGCCACGGCGGCCTTCAGTCGGCAGCACTATGACTCGCCCCCGGATGACGTGGCCGCACTGCTCGTGGCTGCCGCCGCGCCGTGGCTCGACGGGCCGCCCGAGACCGCGATCGTCGAACGGTCGCTCCATCGTTGGAAGTTTTCGCACCCGACGCTGCTCGTTTCCGAGCCGCTGGTGGCAGCGAGCACGAATCCCCCAATCGTCTGCTGCGGCGACGCCTTCGCCGGGCCCAAGGTGGAGGGGGCGGCCTCGAGCGGCCTGGCCGCCGCGCGGTGGATCGAGCGGGTGCTCCGCGACGAATTGGCTTCGTAGCCGCTTGCACGAAACCCCCGTCCGCCCGCAAACTACCGTTCCCGAATCGATTGACGGGAGCCTTCTTCCTTCTGCGGAGTATCTAGACATGGCCACGGCGACTTCCCCCCGACTGCTGCCCGAGGTTGAAAAGTTTCTGGCGACGGCCCCGCTCGCGGGCGTCGTGGGCGGCAAGGACGCGGTCAGCTCCACCGGCGAGACGATGGCCACGCTCGATCCGGGCAGCGGCGAGCCGATCGCGGAGTTTCACGTGCTGTCGGCCGACGACGTCGATCGCGCCGTGAAGGCGGCCGCCCATGCCTTCGCGAAGTCGGGCTGGGCCACGATGCCGCCGAACGAGCGCGGCGCGCTGCTTCACCGGCTGGCCGACGCCGTCGAGAAGCACAAGCCGATCATCGGCCAGATCGAGGCGCTCGACGTGGGCAAGATCCACGCGCAGGCGCTCGGCGACGTGCAGAATTTCGTCGACACGCTCCGCTACTTCACCGACATGGCCCAGCACGTGCAAAGGCGCAGCACGCTCGCCGTGAAGGGGCACGAGGCCTGGACGGTGCGGCATCCGTGGGGGCCCTGCGGCTTCATCTTCCCCTGGAACTTTCCCTTCCTTCTGATCGGCTGGGGCATCTCGCCGGCGCTCGCCGCGGGCAACACCGTGGTGATCAAGCCGGCGGAAGACACGCCGCTCTCGGCGATCTATCTCGCCCGTCTCGCGCGGGAGATCGGTTTCCCCGACGGTGTGATCAACGTGATACCCGGCACGGGCCGCGTCACCGGCGCGGCGTTCACCGCGCATCCAGGCATCCGCCGGATGTCGTTCACCGGGTCGCCCGAAGTGGGCCGGCTCGTGGGCGAGGCCTGCGGCCGCAACCTCGTGCCGGCGAAGCTGGAGCTTGGCGGCAAGGGGGCGGCGGTGGTCTTTCAGGACGTGGACGTCGCCCAGACGGCGCAGAAGCTCGTCAACGCGATCACGTTCAACGCCGGGCAGGTCTGCTGCGATGCCACCCGCTGGCTGATCCACAAGTCGATCTACAAGGACTTCGTCGACGAGTGCAAGTCGCGGATGCAGGCCGTGAAGGTGGGCTACCAGCTCGACTCCGGTTCCGGCATGGGGCCGGTCGTCAACGCCAAGCAGCGTGAGCGGGTGCTCTCCTACCTGAAGAAGGGGCAGGAGCAGGGGGCCGAGGCCGTGCTCCCCGGTGGCCCGGCCGAGGTGTCTGGCCAGCACGGCTTCTACGTGAAGCCCGCGCTGTTGGCCGGATCACTCGACAACATCGCCGCCCGCGAGGAGATCTTCGGACCGGTCGCCTATCTCGCGAGCTTCTCGAGCGAGGACGAGGCGGTCGCGATGGCCAACGACACCGACTACGGCCTGGCCAACAGCGTCTGGACGAGCGATCTCGGCCGGGCGGCGCGGGTGGCCGAGTCGATGGTCGCCGGTAACAGCTGGATCAATGCCCACAACGTCTTTCCGCACGGCGTGCCCTATGGCGGCGTGAATAAGAGCGGTGTCGGCGGTGGCGTGCTCTCGATCGAGACGCTCTTCGACTACTGGCGGAGCCAGTCGGTCGTGCGTCCGCTGTAATGACCGCGGCCGAAACGATCGTCGTCGGCGCCGGCCTCGCCGGCTTGGCATGCGCGCGCGAGCTCGTTCGTGCCGGCCGCAGCGTGGTCGTGCTCGAGGCGGCCGACCGCGTCGGCGGCCGCGTGGCGACCGACACGGTCGATGGCTTTCGGATCGACCGCGGCTTCCAGGTCTACAACGACGCGTATCCCGAAGGGCGGCGGCAGCTCGATCTCGAGGCCTTGCAACTGGGCCGCTTCGAGCCCGGCGCGCTCGTTGCAGAAAAGGGCCGGCTCCGGCGGGTGAGTGATCCCTGGCGGCGGCCGCTCGCCGCGTTTGGTTCCGTCCTCGATGGGAGCGTGGGCATCGCCGACGGATTGCGGACGGCGGCCCTGCGGGGCGACGTCATCCGGCGATTTCGCGCCGGCAGGCTCGATCCCGACGCGGCTTCGGCTACCGACGAGCGGACCACCCGCGAGGAACTGGCGGCCCGCGGATTTTCAGACGCCTTCGTGCGGCGGTTTTTCGTGCCATTTTTTGGCGGCGTTTTCCTCGAGCGGTCGCTCGAGACGGCGGCGCCGGTGTTTCTCTTCGACTTCGCCATGTTTTCGCTCGGGAGTGCCTGCCTGCCGCGGGGGGGCATGGACGCGATTCCACGGCAGATGGCGGCCTCGTTGCCCGCTGACGCGATCCGGTTGAACTCGCGCGTCCGCCGCGCGGAGCCTGGCCGGGTGTGGCTCGAGGATGGCCGTGAACTCACGGCGCAGCGGGTCGTCGTGGCGACGGAGGGCCCTGCGGCTGCGGCCATCCTGCCCGAGGCATTGCGCGGCGGCCTCGCCGCGCGGCGCGAGAAATCGACGCGGCTGGTTGCGTTTGCCGCCGAGCGATCGCCGCTCTCGAGCCCGACGCTCGTCGTCAGTGCGGAGGAGGCCGGCCCGATCGACAATCTCACGGTGCCCTCGGATGTGACTTCCGGCTATGCGCCTGCGGGCCAAAGCCTCGTCACCGCCTCAGTACGGCAAGGTTGGCAGGGGGATGAGGCCCGGCTTGTGGACGCCGTCCGCGAGCAGGCGGCAGGCTGGTTTGGCGCGGCAGCCCGCTCCTGGCGGCACCTGACGACCGTGCACGTGCCGCACGCGCTGCCGGATGAATCGCCGGCCGCCCTCCGGCTGCGGCCGCTGAGCCCGAAACTGGCCGACGGCCTCTTCCTCTGCGGCGACCACTGTGGAAGCGCCTCGATCAACGGGGCCCTCGCCAGCGGCCGCCGCGTGGGGCAGGCTTCCAGCCTGCCTTCCTCCCAGTAGGACAGGCTTTAACCTGTCTTTTTGAGGCGACAGGCTGAAGCCTGTCCTACAGGGCAAAAAGCCCCTGTTAACCGGTCTGGGATTCTGCGGTTCGTTTTGTGTACAGTTGATTGAAACGCCCGTTTGAAACGCCCCTCGACCCATGCCCATCGTCCGCCAAGCCGCCGCCAGCCCCGCGTCCAAGCAGTCGGCCGACGAACCGCGCCGCCGGATCCTCTCGGCCGCCGGGCAGGAGTTTGCCGAGCGCGGCTACGAGTCTGCCACGGTCCGCGACATCTGCCTCGCTGCCGGCGTCAACATCGCGGCCGTCAACTACTACTTCGGCGACAAAAAACGGCTCTACATCGAGAGCGTGAAGCACGCCCACGAGCAGCGGGCCGCGGAGGTTCCGCTGCCCGAGGCGTCGGGCCGGCCGGCGACGGAAAGACTCCACGACTTCATCGACACCACGCTGCAACGCATGCTGGGCTTCAGCGAGCAGCCCTGGCAGGGGCGGCTCATGCTCCGCGAGGTGCTGCAGCCGACGGAGGCCTGTCGGGAGATGGTGGAGGACTACATCCGGCCGCATTTCGCGAAACTCGTCGCGATCCTCGACGAACTCTGCCAGGGCCATCTGCCGCAACCGGAGTTGCGCCGCGTCGCGATGAGCATCATGGGCCAGTGCTTCCTCTACCGCGCGGCCGGCGACGTGGTGGGGATGCTCGTGCCGCCCGACGAATTGGCCGCCCTCCACGCGCCCGAGGCCCTTGCCGACCACATCACTCGTTTCGCGCTCGCGGCGCTTGGCGTTGCCGCGCCGCTCCCCGAAACGTCCCCCCTGCAGAGAGAACCTTCCGCATGAGCGTCGTGCGTACCATCCTGGGTTGGATCGTCCCCTTGGCGATCCTTGGCGCCGGAGTCGCGGCTTTCCTTCTGATGGGCAGCCAGCCTCCGCCGCAGCGCAAGCAGGCGGAGGTGGCCGTTGCAACGCCGGTGCAGACGACCGGTGCCGTGGCGGAAACGGGCGGCCTCACGATCGAGGCGGATGGGGTCGTCGTGCCACTCCGCGAGGTGACGCTGGCCGCCGAAGTCGGCGGGCGGGTGATGCACAAGTCGGCTGCCTGCAACGAGGGGCAGTTTGTGAAGGCCGGCACGGTCCTCTTCGAGATCGATCCCCGCGATTACGAACTCGACGTCGCGAGGCTCGAGCGCGAGCTGAAGCAGGCGGGGCTCGCGATCGAGGAGATCGACGAGGAGATCACGCAGTCGAAGACGACGATCGAACTCGCCAGGCGGCAGGTGGAGCTCGCGCGGCGCGAAGTCGCCCGTCTTGACAACCTCAAGGCCGGCAAGATCGTGACGGAGTCGGAGCACGACCGCGCCATTCGCGACGAACTGACCGCGTCCAATGCGCTGGCATCGCTCGAGGGGCAGTCCCGCGTGCTCGCGAAGCGTCGCAACCGGCTGCTCGAGGCGCAGTCGCTGGCCTCGACGATGCTCGAAAAGTCCAAACTCGACCTCTCCCGGACGCGGATCGTAACGCCCATCGACGGCATCGTCGTGGAAGACAAGGTCGAGCAAGACTCGTTCGTCGCCAAGGGAAGCCCGCTCGTCACGATCGAAGACACGCGGTCGGCCGAGGTGCGCACGAACCTTCAGATGGACGAGGTGGCCCGGGTCTGGGGCGGCCGCAGGAACGGCGAGGCAGGCGACCGCGAAGCCCACGAGCAGCTCGACACGCCGGCCACCGTCGTCTTCAGCGTCGGCGACGCGGCCTACGAGTGGAAGGGCGTGCTCTCCCGGCAGGAGGGCCGCGGGCTCGATGAGAAGACGCGGACGCTCCCGTGTCGCGTGCTCGTGAGCGATCCGCGGGCGGTCACGGCGCTCGATCGCTACGGTGCGCCGCTGCCCCAACTGCCCGGCGGGGCGCCGCAGTCGCTCTTGCGCGGGATGTTCGTCGAGGTGCGGGTCCATGTCGATTCGCCCGAGCAGCTCGTCTCGATTCCCGAGGAGGCGCAGCGGCCCAGCGGCGATGTCTGGGTGATGCGGGAGGGCAAGCTCGTGATCCTCTCGCCCCGTCCCATCCAAGTGGCGGGTGGCCGCGTGATCTTCGACTCGGCCGCCTCCGGGCTGCTGCCCGGCGATCGCGTCGTGACGAGCCAGCTTTCCCATCCCCGCGACGGGATGGCGGTCGTCGAGGCCGCGGGGCCGCGGTCGGAGCCCGCCGTGATGGCCGAGGCGCCGGACGGCAACGACGCCACGTGAGCCACGGGAGGACAACCGCATGAGAACGATCGTCAGTTGGTGCGTTCGCAACATGCCGGCGATGAACACGCTGGTGATATCGATCCTGCTCGTGGGCGCACTGTCGTTCGTGTCGATGCGGCGCGAGGTGTTTCCCGAGTTCGATCTCGAGATCGTGCTCGTGACGGTGCCCTATCCGGGAGCGACCCCGGAGGAGGTCGAAGAGGGCATCTGCCAGAAGGTCGAGGAGGCCTGCCGCAGTGTCGCGGGGATCAAGAAGATCACGAGCGTGGCCCAGGAGGGGATGGGCTTTTGCGTCTTCGAGCTGCAGGACAGCGTGAAGGACGTGCAGAAGACGCTGGGAGAGATTCGCTCCGAGGTGGAGCGGATTCCCAGCATGCCGGAGCTCGCCGAGGATCCCAAGGTGGAGCAGGTGACGCTCCGCACGCCGGCGATCAAGGTGGGCGTGCTCGCCCCTGAAGGCAGTCCGGGCGACGCGGCCGCGGAGGGGGAGCTGAGGGACGTCGCCGAGCTCATCCGCGACGACCTGCTCGCGCTGCCGGCTGTCTCGGCCGCCAACCTGCTGGGGGCCAAGGACTACGAGATCGACATCGAGATCTCGGAGGAAACGCTCCGCAAATACGGCCTCTCGCTCCAGAAGGTCGCCGAGATCGTCCGGCGTGAAAACCTCGAGCTGCCAGGCGGCACGATCCGCAGCGAGGGGGGCGAGATCCTCCTGCGCGGCAAGAACAAGCGGTATGTCGGCGCCGAAATCGCCAAGCTGCCGCTCATGACGCTTCCCAACGGGCTCGTCCTCACCGTCGGCGACCTCGGGACGGTCCGCGACGAATTCGCCGACGTGGCCGCCACCAACCGCATCAACGGCCGCTCGGGGATGGTGGTCTCGATCGACCGCAGCTCCGGCGAGGATCTCCTGGCGATGATCGCGGCGGTGAAAAAGTACGTCGCGACCGCCAAGCTGCCGCCGGGCTACGACCTCACCTACTGGGCCGACCAGTCGATCGACGTTCAGGATCGGCTCGACATGCTGATCGAGAACGGCCTCCAGGGACTTGTGATCGTGTTCGTGATGCTGGCCTTGTTTCTCGACCTCAAGATCGCCTTCTGGGTGGCGATGGGCATCCCGTTCTCGATGCTCGGCACGGGCATGCTCATGTATGGCACCGACCAGACGCTCAACATGCTCTCGATGTTTGCCTTTCTGATGGCGATCGGCATCGTCGTCGACGACGCGATCGTCGTCAGCGACAACGTCGACCGTCACCGCCGGATGGGGAAGAGCCTTACCGCGGCCGCGATCGACGGCACGGTCGAGGTAGTCCCGAGCGTGATCTCCAGCGTGCTCACGACGGTGATCACGTTTCTCCCGCTCTGCTTCGTGTCAGGCGTGATGGGCAAGTTTATCGCCGTCATGCCGTTTGCGTTCATCTCCACGCTGCTGGTCTCGCTCGCCGAGTCGCTGCTGGTGCTCCCGGGGCATCTGGCCCACGAGAAGAACCTCGTCTTCACGATCATCGGCATCGTGCTCTATCCGCTGCGGCTGCTGCTCCCCGCCGTCGCCTGGCTGCAGCAGGCCTGCGACCGCGGGCTCAAGTGGTTCGTGAAGACGGTCTATGCGCCGTTCCTCGACTTTGCCCTCGACAATCGGCTCTCGACGATGGCCGTCGCGGCCTGCATCCTGCTTCTGGCCGGCGGCATCGTCCGCAGCGGGCTCACGCCGTTTCAGCTCTTCCCCAAGATCGACGCCAACCGGCTGCTCGCCAAGGTCGTCTTCCCCGACGGCACGCCCGCGAGCATCACCGAGGAGGCGACCTCGCGGCTCGAGGAGGCGGCCTTCGCGACGTCGAAGAAGCTGTCGCCCGAGGGATCGCCGATCGTGCAGCTCGTCCACCGGGCCGTCGGACAGGTGGCGGCGCAGGGGGAGGTGGGGCCCGACGCCCGCATGAGTGGCAGCCACGTCGGCGCCGTCGCCCTGGAGCTGGTCGAAGGCGAGTTTCGCGACGTCACGAGCGAGCAGTTCATCAGCGAATGGCGGCGGGCGGCGGGAGAGTTTCCCGGCACGGAGTCGCTCATCTTCGGCACGGAAAACATCGGCCCCGGCGGCAAGACGATCGAGTTCAAGCTGCTCGCGCAGGCGGGACCAGACTCTGTGCGCCAGCTCGAGGCGGCGGTCGAGCGGTGCAAGCAATGGCTCGCCCAGTATCCGGGCGTGATCGACATCGACGACGATTCCCGGCCCGGCAAGTGGGAATACCAGATCAAGGTGAAACCGAGGGCCGAGGCCATGGGGGTGTCGCTCGCCGATCTGGCCGGCACCATCCGGGCGAGCTACTACGGCGAGGAGGTGATGCGGCTCCAGCGCGGGCGGCACGAGGTGAAGCTCATGGTGCGCTATCCGCGTGACGAGCGCCGCACATTCGCAACGCTCGGCGAAATCCGCGTGACGGGACCCGATGGCGTGAAGCGGCCGATCTCCGAACTGGCGGACGTGTCGGTGGCCCGCGGCTATTCAGAGATCAACCGGCTCGGGCAGCGGCGGTCGATCACGGTCACCGCCGACATCGACGTCGCGAAGAGCTCGCTCACCAGTTCGCAGGTGACGGCCGACATGGAAAAGCGGCTGATGCCCGACCTGCTCAAGGACTATCCGCTCGTCCGCGTGCGCTGGGAGGGCCAGCGGGAACAGTCGAACGAGTCGCTGCGCAGCCTCGGCGCGGGGTTCGTCGTCGCGCTCTTCGCGATGTTCGTGCTGCTCACGATGGAGTTCAAGTCGTATTTCCAGCCCTTCATCATCCTCGGGGCCATCCCGTTCGGCTGTGCCGGCGCCGTGTTCGGCCACGCCCTGATGGGCATGCCGCTCACGCTCTTCAGCATGTTCGGGCTGGTGGCCCTTGCCGGCGTCGTCGTCAACGACTCGATCTGCCTCATCGACTTCATCAACATCCGCGTGCGCGAGGGGCACCCGCTCCGCTTTGCCCTGCGCGAGGCGGGCTGCCTGCGGTTTCGGCCGGTCATGCTGACGAGCATCACGACGATCGGCGGGCTCCTGCCGCTGCTCCTCGAGAAAAGCTTCCAGGCGCAGTTCCTGATCCCGATGGCGACGGCGCTCGCCTTCGGTCTGGCGATGACGACACTGCTCGTGCTCGTGCTCGTGCCGGTAATGTATTCCTTCTTCGGCACGAGCGCCCGCGAGGAGCACGAAGAGGAATACGCCGAAGGCTTCGCGCCGGGCGGCGCGAGCAGCGTCGCCCCCGACGCCGCGGAAAACGAGTGGCTCCCCGATCACCTCCGCGAACCTGCGCTCAAGTAAAACGCCCAACCCGGCTCGGGGCTGCATATGCCCCGTCGCCGGACGCTCGCTACGTACGACCAATCCGCCTGGGGCGGATCGGTGCCCGCTGCCCTTCGCTCGCTCGGAGGTGACTGCGCCGGCGGGAGCGCCTCCGCTTGGCCATCCCGCCTGCGCTAGTCACCTACGCCGGCTCTCAGGGCATATGCAGCCCCGAGCCTTCCCGCTTTCCCAGTAGGACAGGCTTTAGCCTGTCTGGATTGATGACAGGCTGAAGCCTGTCCTACTGAGACGGAGGCTTCGGGTGACTCGCACCCCGGGAGCCGGCGTATGCCGACAAGCGCAGCCAGGATGGCCAAGCGGAGGCGCTCCCGTCGGCGCAGTCGGCATACGAGCGAGCGAAGGGCATGGATGCCCGTAGCGAGCGTCCGGCGATGGGGTGCGGGTCACCCGAAGCCGGATTGGGCGAGTTGATGATGGATTCGCTTCGGGACGACGCGGTTTACGACAGGCTGAAGCCTGTCCTACCGGTTGACGAGGAAGTGGCAGATGTCGCCGTCGCGCATCACGTAGTCCTTCCCCTCGACCCGCAGCTTGCCGTGGGCGCGGATGTCTTTCTCGGTGTGAAACTGCTCCAGGTCGTCGAGCGAGTAGATCTCGGCTCTGATGAAGCCCTTCTCGAAGTCGGTGTGGATCACGCCGGCCGCCTGCGGGGCGACAGCGCCCACCGGGACCGTCCACGCCCGCACCTCCTTCTCGCCCGCCGTGAAGTAGCTCTGCAGACCGAGCGTCTTGTAGGCCGCGCGGGCGAGGACCGCGAGCGCGGGCTCCTTGAGGCCGGCCCCGGAGAGCATTTCCGCCCGGTCGGACTCGTCGAGCTCCGCGATCTCGGCTTCGAGCTTGGCGCAGACGGGCACGACGTCGGCGCCGGCCTTCGCGGCGGCCGCGCGGACCCGCTGCACGAGCGGGCCCTTGCCCTCGAGATCGGTCTCATCGACGTTGGCCACGTAGAGGATCGGCTTCGCCGTGAGCAGGCCGAATTCCTT
>JBIIQM010000053.1:0-20272 GCA_044342075.1 Pirellulales bacterium | reverse complement strand
GCGGATCGACGGTGGCGGTCGGCCCCGGCGCGGCTGATTCGCGGGCCTCGTTCACGGCCAGGGCGATCGCCTCGCCCGCTTCCTTGATCGCCAGGGCCGCTTCGGCGGCGCTTGCGCCGGTGGCTGCCTCCGCATCGCGCGTCGGCGTGGGCGCCAGCGCCGCAAGCGCCGGCGGCAATTCGAGGTCGGCGAGCAGCGCCCAGCGAAACTCTCCCGCCGGCGGTTCGATCCGCGCCCAGAGCCCGGCATGGCGGCCTTCCGTGATCCGCACCTGCTCGATCACGCGGACCCGCTCTCCAGCCTCGAGACTCACCTGTGCCACATGCCGGAGGTCGTTGAGCTGCGAGCCGATCCGCGCCACGGCGCCGTCGGCCACGATCACGCCCGTGTGGCCGCCGGCAATTGGAGCCGGCTTCGCGCCGTCGGGCGTCTCACCCAAACGTGATTCGTCATCCACATCGGCGGCGCGGATCCAACTGAAGCTGCCCGCGACGGGCCGCACCGCGCAGTAACCGCTGCCCGCTGGATCGATCGACCACACTTCGACCGTCGCGCCTTGCGCGAGCCGCTCGGTGGGATAGAAATCGTTGCTCGGTCCGGCACGGAGATAGGTGTGGGCCGCCGCCACGCGAACCGTCGCCGGAAAGGGAGACGCAACCGCGGCATCGTCGGCGCGCGATGTCGTCGCCACGACGAAGAAAAGGCACGCGGCAAGCGGGAGGCGCATCAGGCTCATGCGCGGGAAAGTAGAAAACCGCTCGCGACGGCGGAAGGCCTAAAAAACAAGCGCGTAGACGAGGCTTGGGCGTCCTCGTCTACGCGCTCTGGAAACCGTGCCGAAGGCCCGGCCGCCAACCCTCTTGTAGACCGTCCGCCCCGGATGCTCAAGCCGCGATTTTTGGTTTCGACGCAGGCCGGAAAATGGGCTGTCCGGGCCCCGGCCATACCCCCACCAATGGGCGATTCCTCGCGGGGCGGGGCGCTTGGGGAAACCTGCGCCCGGGGGGCTCGAGGCATTCGCTCGTGGCAGCATGCCATGCCAGCGGCACCAGCGCCAGCAGGCTTCACCAACGATCCGCCGGCCGCTCGAGCACCTCGCGGAGCAGGATCGCCTGGCGGATCGAGGCGGGATTGCGCAAGGCCTGCGCGAGCTCAGTGGCAATCGTCGCACGCTGCTTCGTCGCCGCCGGCGCCGGAGCGTCGGGCCGCCGCGGCTTGGCGGGAGTCGCAAGCGCGGGGCGATCGTGCTTGAGATCGTGTGCGAAGGCTTCACGCACATGGCTGGCCACATCCGTCGCGACCGTGGGCTTGGGGGGCGAAGGCAGGGGCTTCGCGATGGCTGGCTTTTGCACCGCCGGCTTCTGCACCACCGGCGTCTGCGGTGCGCGCGGCTTGGGGGATGGTTCGCGATTCACCCGCCGCAGAAATTCCTCGATCTGTTGCTCGAGTTGCTCGCGGTCTTCGGGCGGCATCGGCGGCGGTGCGGGCCGCGCTGGCTCGGGCCGCCGAACGACCGGCGGCTCGGCGGGGCGGCCATTCCCCGCCACGCGACGAAACACCGCGAAGACCTGCGAGAGGATCCAGAAGCCGACGAAGAGGACCGGCAGGAGATTTTCCAGCCAATCGAGCCCGGCGGCGAAGAGGATGCAGGGGATGGGCATGGGAAAGGATGTGACAGGCTGAAGCTATGCAGGCGTGGCAGGCTGATCGAGTGACAGGCTGAAGCCTACCCTACTGGGCGGTGGCGATCGTGCGCCGCATGTCGGTGTCGGCCTGCAGGTTTCGCAGCTTGTAGAAATCGACGATTCCCAAGCTGCCGCTGGCGAGCGAATCGGCGATCGCCTTCGGCACCTCGGCCTCCGACTCGACGAGTGCAGCCCGGCTCTCCTCGATGCCCGCGAGCATCTCCTGCTCCTTCGCCACGGCCATCGCGCGGCGGCCTTCGGCATTGGCCCGGGCCACGCGGGTGTCGGCCTCGGCCTGATCGGCCTGCAGGCGGGCGCCGATGTTGGCCCCCACGTCGATGTCGGCGATGTCGATCGAGACGATCTCGAACGCCGTGTTGGCATCGAGCCGACGGGCGAGCACGGTCTTCGAGATGACGTCCGGATTTTCGAGCACGTCGGTGTGGCGCTCGGCCGAACCGATCGCCGACACGATCCCCTCGCCCACGCGGGCGATGATCGTCTCCTCGGTGGCACCGCCGATGAGCTGGTTGAGGTTCGTGCGCACGGTCACCCGCGCCCGCACCTTGAGCTGGATGCCGTTCTTGGCGACGGCGTCGAGCGATTCGCGGCCGCTGTTCTTGCCCGGGCAGTCGATCACTTTCGGGTAGACGCTCGTCTGCACCGCCTCGCGCACGTTGCGGCCGGCGAGGTCGATCGCGGTGGCGAGCTTCCAATCAAGCTCCTTGATCTTCGCCTTGTTGGCGGCGATGAGCGCCTGCACCACGAGCGGCACGCGGCCGCCGGCGAGGTAGTGCGCCTCGAGCGCCTGCCGCGTGAGGCCCGAAGAATCACCGAGGCCGGCCTGCACGGCCATGATCTTGCTGCGAACGATGACGGTGGGGTTCACCTTCTTGAAGCTCATCGCCACGAGATCGAAGAGCCCGATGCCGGCGCTCGACGCATACGACTGCAGCCAGAGCCGCAGGTAGCGGGCGAGCAGCCCGAAGACGAGCAAGAGCGCGAAGATTCCCAAGCCGAGAAGAATCAGC
Source organism: Pirellulales bacterium (assembly GCA_044342075.1). Taxonomy (GTDB): domain Bacteria; phylum Planctomycetota; class Planctomycetia; order Pirellulales; family UBA1268; genus RGVT01. The sequence continues at coordinate 17,556 of JBIIQM010000053.1, read as the reverse complement.
GTCGGCATTCAACAACTCCGAAGTAGGGTAGGCTTCAGCCTGCCAAAAAAAGGCTTCAGCCTGCCACAAAAAGGCTTCAGCCTGCCAAAAGCATCCCAAGCCTTGTTCCGGGGCGGGCCGCAGTCAAGTTGCGGGCGGGTCGAGGCGATCGAATTCGAAGGTTTCGAGCGTCGTGGAGAGCCGCGAGCCGTCACCGGGCGTCTCCTGTGCCGTTGGTAGCGATTGCAAGGGCTTCTCCGCGGCGGCCGTTCCCCGGGCGGCCGCCGAGATCACGACGAGCGCCCGCCCCTGCACACCCACGGCATCCACCGCGGTGCCCACTTCGATCGGCCCGCTCTCGCTCATCGCGTCCACCTTCATGCCGCCGATCTCGACGATGCCCCAGGGGAGCATCTCCGTGGCGGCGCGGCCCGTCCGCCCGACCAGTTCCTTGAGCCGCAGCCGGGTCGGCGCGTCGGGCAGCATCTCGAGCGGATCGGGCGGAGGCGGCAACACGCGCCGGCCCAGCGGCGTCTCCGGAAACCAGCGGAAGGCGAGCGCGAGCACGCCCGGCACGACGACGGCCGCGACGGCCAGCACGATCATGCCGGCCAGCGCCCCCTGCTCTAAAAACGCCGTCGCCACCGCGGCCACGATGGCCGTCACGCTCAGAAACCCAAGGATGCCCCCCGACGGCAGAAACACCTCGAGCACCATCACGCAGAGGCCGAGCAGGAAGAGCACGACGATCCAGACGAGCGCGGTCATCGGCCGCTCCGCAGATCATTGGCGCCGTCATGCAAAGCCTTCACATACACCTTGCCGCCGCGCACCTCGACCACCCGCACCGCCTCGCCCGGTTCGACGAGCTGGCCGAGCGTGGCCACGTCATGCACGCGTCCGCCGATCCGCGCCTTGCCGGCGGGGGCCAGCCGCGTGGTCGTCGTTCCTTCGACGCCGAGCAGTTCCTCGAGATGATCGCCGTCGAGTTCGTCATCGGCGGCCGGCGGCTCGAGGAGCACGTTGCGCAGCACGGGCGCCCGCGGCAGCCAGCGGCGCACGAGCACGCCCACGAGCGCCACGCCGATCGCCGCGGCCAGGATGCCGAGCAGCGACCATTGCAGCTGGCGGATCTGGTAATCGTTGGCCGGCAGCACGAACGATTGGCTCGCGAGCACGAGCGACGCGATCACGAGCAGGCCGCCGCCGAGGCCGAGCACGCCGAATCCGGGCAGCACGAAGATCTCGGCCGCGAGGCAGAAGAGCCCCGCGAGGAAGAGCATCACCTCGAGCCAGCCGCTCGTGCCGTGGAGATACTGGCTCCAGAAGTAGACGATGAAGGCCACCATCGAGACGAAGCCGCCGAGACCGAAGCCTGGCGTGTGGAGCTCGATGTAGAGCCCCGCGCCGCCGATCAAAAGCAGGAGCCAGGCGACACCGGGGCTCGCCAGCGCGTCGAGCAGCCGGTCGGCCCAGCCCGGCTCGATCACGGCCATCGCGCCGGAGAGACCGTAGGTCTTCGAGAGTCCGTCGGCATTCTCCACGAGATGCGTCGCAAGCCCGAGCGACTCGGCCGAGCGGCCGGTGAGCTGAATCGGCCCGATGCCCACCTGTGCCCCCGGCAGCCAGTCTTCGCGGTCGTCGCGCGGCAAGAGCTCCTCGTCGCTGAAATAGTCGACGCGTCCGGTCGCCTTCTGCACCGCCCGCCGCACGATCATGCCCGGTTTCACGAGCGCGATCGGGAGCGACCACGAACGGCCCCGCTTCTTCGCCACGCCCTCCCGCCAGGCCACGGCGAGCGCGTCGGCCTGCCGGTCGTCGAGCGTCGCCGCCCCCTCGCCGCCGAGGATCGCAGTCGGCGTCATCACGAGCTCGTCGCAGGCAAGCGCCACGAGCGCCGCGTCGGCCCGCGCCTCCTTCGGCACCCAGGCCACCGTCCGCACGCGGGCGGGATCGAGTCCAGCGAGCCACGACGCGAGCACGATGCTCTGTTCGGGCTCACCGCCGGGGCTGTCGATCCGCAGGCAGAGGAAGTTGGTGCCGCCGGCGAGCGCCTCGTCGATGCGGCTTCGTGCGCGGGCGACGGCGTCGGCCGTGATCGGCCCGGCAAGCACCACCTGTGTCGCCTTCCAGCCGCCCTCGAGTGATGGGTCCACCGTGAGCGATGCCTCCGTCACATTGAGCCCGCGGGCCAGTTCGCCGGGCGTGCGGGCGAGCAGCCGCACGAGCCCCAACTCGCGGGCGCGGCGGCCGGTCAGCTCGAGCGGCAGCGGCCCGAGATCCTCGACGTCGAGCACGGCCACGCGGTCCTTGAGCGCGGCGAGATCCTTTCGCTCCACGAACTGCTCGCCATCGTCGGTCGAGGCGCGGGCCACCTTCGCGGCCGGGTCGAGGAGCGCGAGCGCCACCGCGGGGGGCACGGTCTTTCGCCGCGCCGCCACCTGCATGTAGGCGGCGCGCATCGCGTCGTCGATATTTGGCTCGTCGGCATTGGCGGGCCCGAGCACGGCATCGGCGGGCATGACGATCTCTTCGCAGGCGAGCGCCGCGAGCACCGCATGCCCCCTCGCCCCCTGCGGCAGGAAGGCCACCGTCTTCACGCCGTCGAGCCGGCCGTCGGAGAGAAACCGCGCAAGTTCGAGCGATCGGCCGAAGTCGCTTGCGAGCGCCCCTTCGTCGTCGCTGGGGTCGAACTGCAGGACGAGCACGCCCCGCTCCCCCCCCTTCGCCTTCAGCCGGTCGAGCTGGCGGAGGATCGCGGTCTTCACCTCGGTGTCGCGGGTGCCGGTGATCGGCAGTCGCACGGCGATCGCGACGGCCGGCGCCGGCTCCTGAGCGGGATCGTCGGCCGCGGGGCAGACCGGCGCACCGCCCACGCCCGCCATCACGGCGACGAACGCGAGCAGCCACCGTGAAAGCCGGTCAAAACGCATACCCGGCATTCTAAAAGGGTGCCCATGCGAGTCAAAAAAGAATGCGGCACTGCTATACTCCGTCGCATCATGAGCACCACCACATCCGTTTCTCACACGCCCGTCATCGCCGAACTCATCGGCCTCATCGGCGAGAAGGCCCTCAAGCGCGGCACCTTCACGCTCGCATCGGGCCGCACCGCCAGCTTCTATCTCGACGCCAAGCAGGTGGTGCTCGACGCCCGCGGGTCGATGCTCGTCGGCCGGGCGATCCTCGAAAAGTGCAAGGCGCACGGCCGGCTGCCCGACGCGGTCGGCGGCATGTCGATCGGCGCCGACCCGATCACGAGCGCCGTCGTCACGATGGCGGGTGTCGAGGGGCTTGCCCTCAAGGGCTTCATGGTCCGCAAGGAGCCGAAAGACCACGGCACCAAGAAATACATCGAAGGCCCCGTCGCGCCGGGGCAGCGGGTGGTGATCGTGGAGGACGTGACCACGACGGGCGGCTCGTCGCTCGTGGCGATCGATCGGGCGGAGGAGTTTGGCCTCGTGGTCGAGCGGGTGATCACCGTGATCGACCGGCTGGCCGGCGCGCAGGCGGCCTTCGCGGCCCGCGGGATCCCGCTCGAATCGCTCGTGACGATCCGCGATCTCGGCATCGATCCCGACGCCGCGTAGCAGCAGACCGTCTACTTGCCCCGCTGCGCACGGCGAGCGTAGGCTTCATGGAGTGGCGGCCACTCCTCGTGGGACTCGCGGCATGCCGAAATACCTTGCTCTCGCTGCCGGATTGGTCGCCCTCTTGCTCGCGCGGCCCGCCGCCGCGGCGCCGCTCGCCGAGACCGCGCCCGAATCGATCGCGCAGCTGATCGAGCAGCTCGGCGATGCCGACTACAACCGTCGCGAGGCCGCGGCCGCCGCGCTCCAGTCGATCGGGCCGGCGGCGGTCGACGCGCTCCTCGCCGCGGCCGAGATGAGCACCGATCTCGAAGTGTCGCTGCGGGCGCGGTGGATCGTCGAGGCGATCCCGCTCGAGATGCCGCACGATCCGCCCGAGGTGGCGAAGCTGCTCGAGCGATTCAAGAGCCCCGAGCCCGGCGTCCGCGCGCAGGTGATGCGGCGGCTCTTGCGGGTGGATGGCGACGCCGGCATCGAGCCCTTGGCGCGGATCGTGCGGCTCGACCGCTCGGCGAGCGGCTCGCGGCTGGCCGCGGCGCTGCTCGTGCGCGAGTGGCGGCCCGACGACCCCTACTGGCCTGGCCTCCGCGGGCGGATCACCGCCGGTGTCGGCGGGAGCGAACGCCCGGCCGCGCGATTCCTGCGAGCGCTCGTCGCCTTTTCGGAGGCGGCGCCGGGCGACAAGGAGCAGATCGAGAAGAGCCTCGCCGCCGCCGAGGCCGCCCTCGCCGATCTCGGCCAATCCACCGACGGCCCGACGCTCGCCGAGCAGAGCGACCTCGATGCGACGATCCTGCTCGAGACACAAACCATCTTCGGCCGCTGCCATGCGCAATTGCTGCGGGCCGCCGGCCGCCGCGACGCGGCCATCGCCGCCGCGAAAAAAATCCTCGCCGAGCGGCTCGCCGATGGCGATGGCGATCTCGACACGCTCGTGAACAACGTGGTGTCGACGCTCGCCTGGGCCACCGAGAGCGGCCTCCCCGAGGCGGTCGACGCGCTCGCCGACCGGCCCGAGCTCATCCGCGATCACGCCCTCCTCGGCTTCGCGGCGGCCGCGGCCGAGCGGGCCCGCGGCAACCGGCCGAAGGCCGAATCCTTGGCGGCCGACGCCTTCGAGAAGACCGATGGCGATTTCCCGGCCCGGCTCCAGGGGGCCGTCATGCTCGCGAAGTGGGGCTGCGTCGACTGGGCGACCCGCTGCTACACGGCGATGGTCGAGGATCCGCAGGCGCCCGTCGAGCAACTCTCGATCGCGGCGACCATGTATGGAGAGTTTCTCCACGACCTCGAGCGGGAGGACGAGGCGGCCAGCTGCCTCGGCCGACTCCTGGAATCGCTCGAGCGAAATGCCGGCGCCAATCAGGTGCAGATCGCGCAGCAGCTCGGCCGTGATCCGCGGTCGACGAAGTCGCGGATGCATTTCTTCGAGTCGTGCGCGGCGGCGCTGCGTGGCGATGCGACCGCCCGCCGCAAGGCGGCGGAGCTTGCCGTGGCTGCCTATCCGAAGGATGCCGATGCGCTCATCGCGCTGTACACGCTTCCCGAGAGCACTCCCGAGCAGAAGGCCGCCGCCGTGGGGAAGATCAAGAAGGCGCTCCAGCAGATCGAGAACGAGATCCAGGCCGTCCCCGAAGACGCGAATGGCTACAACGAATATGCCTGGCTCGTGGCCAACACCGAGGGCGACATCGAGAAGGCGACGAAGTATTCGAGGTTCTCGCTCGTGCGGTCGTTCGACAATGCAAGCTACCTCGACACGCTCGCCCACTGCCGCGCCGCCGGCGGCGACTACAAGGGGGCGATCCGCACGCAGTCGTTGGCGAGCCGCCAGGAGCCACACAACCGCTTGATCAAGCGGAATCTCGCCCGCTTCGAAAAGCTCGCCCGGTAACCGACAAAAAAGGTGTCAGGACTCTTTTCCGGATTACCTTTTTGCGGATTGGGTAGCGTTAAGGCCGGAAAAGAGTCCTGACACCTTTTTTGTCCATGCACCTCATCGCCGTCCGCGACACGACTCTCGCCGTCCACACCCGCGGCAGCGGCATCCCGCTCCTGCTCCTCCACGGCTTTCCGCTCGACCACGCCATGTGGGCGGGCCAGGAGCCGCTCGCCGAGAGCCTGCGGCTGATCGTCCCCGACCAGCGTGGCTTCGGCCGCAGCGCGGGCGCGGGGCCCGAGAGCATCGCGCAGCTCGCCGACGATTGCGTGGCCCTGCTCGACGCGCTCCACGTGACCGAGCCGGCGGTGATCTGCGGCCTCTCGATGGGCGGCTATGTCGCGGAGCACATCGCGGCGCGGCATCCCGACCGCGTCCGCGGCCTGATCCTCGTCGACACGAAGCTCGAGGCCGACACTCCCGAGGCCCGGGCCGGCCGCCGCGATCTCGCCGAACGGGTCGAGCGGGTGGGGCAGGAGATCCTCGCCGACGCGATGATCCCCAACCTGCTCGCGAAGTCGGATGCCGCCCGCAAGAGCCCGCGCCGCGGCGAGATCGAGGCGAGCCTCCGCCGCACGATCCTCGCCACGCCCATCTCCACGATCGTCGCGGCGCTTTCCGCGCTCGGCGCGCGGCCCGACATGGTCGAGCCGATGCGGCGGGTGACCGTGCCCACGCTGCTCGTCGTCGGCGCGGAAGACACGATTACGCCGCCAGAATGCCTCGAACGGGCGGAGACGGTCTTCCCGAATGCGCGGCTCCTCATCGTGCCGCGGTGCGGCCACATGACGCCGCTCGAGGAGCCCGCCACGTTCAACGCGGCGGTCCTGGAATTTCTCCGCGAGGCGGCGGGATGAAGGGAGGCGGCTGACGCTGCATCTGCTCCGGCCGCCGCCGTGGGTTTCGCTCCCGCATCTCCTGCCGCTGCCGCAAGAGCCGCTGCTCTTCCTCGAGCGCCTCGAGCCGTTCGAAGACGTTGCCGGGCGGCCGTCGCTCGGGAATCGGCGCCGTCACGCGGCCGAGCACATAGCCAACCACGAGCCCACCGATCACGGCGGCGGCGGGCACCACCCAGAGCATGATCCCGCTCCACGGCGGCCGCCGCGTTGGGCCACTCGATGGTCGGGCGTTCCCCGCGGCCGATGCGGCCACCATCTCGAGCGTGGTCGCGGTCATGCTCGGCGTCGCCGCCGACCGCGGCAGTATGTCGAGCAGCTCCCAGGCTTCGCCGAGCGCATCGGAGGGGTTGTCGTCGCGAGCGCCTGTGCGGGCGCTAGTGCGGCCGGTCATCGGTGCCCCTCCCGTTCGTAGGGCTCGAGCGCCTCGCGCAATTGCTCGCGTGCTCGGTGGAGGAGCGACTTCACGGCCGGCACGCTCAGGCCCATCGCGGCGGCAATCTCGTCGTAGGAGCATTCCTCGAACTTCGCGAGCAACACGGCCATCCGCTGGTTGTCACCGAGGCCGGCGATCGCCCGCTGCACGATGTCTTGCAGTTCGCCGCGGTCGGCCAGCCGCGCCGGCCGCTGCCCGCTCGCGGCGACGGCGATCTGCTCGAGGCCGATCCCGCTCTGCGAGGCCGAGACATTCATCGGCACGCCGCGTTCGAGCCGCCGATAGGCCCGCTGCCGAAGATCGCTCGCGACGTTGTTGGCGATCGTGTGGATCCAGGTGGAAAACTTCGCCGTCGGCTGGTAGCCGGCCCGGGCGCGATAGACCCGCAGAAAGACCTCCTGAGCGAGGTCCTCGGCGGTGGAGTGGTCGCCGGTGTGGTGGCGGAAGAGCGTGACGAGCCGATCCTGCCAGAGGCCCACGAGCTCCTCGAACGCCCCGGCATCCCCGTCCCGCACCCGCAGCATGAGCGCCGTGGAAGGATCGCTGGCCATCGTCTCACTCACCAGCCTTTGCGAGCCAAAATGGAGCGGAGGAGGATCGAACTCCCAACCTCGGCATTGCGAACGCCGCGCTCTCCCAGTTGAGCTACCGCCCCGCACCGGGGGATGGCGGCTGGCCGACGCCTCCCGGGGGAAAATTGATCGTAGGCGAGCCGCGGGGGGCTGTAAAGACACCCGTAGGACAGGCCTCCGTGCCTGTCTTGCACGCCCTCCCTCCGCTCCCCCATCCCCTACAATGCCGTCATGCAAGTCCCTCCGATCGTCGTCCGTGGTGCGCGGGAGCACAATCTCCGCGATGTGACGGTCGGCCTGCCGCGCGGGCGGCTCGTCTGCATGTCGGGCGTGAGCGGCTCCGGTAAGTCGAGCCTCGCCTTCGACACGCTCTACGCCGAGGGGCAGCGCCGCTACGTCGAGAGCCTCTCGACGTTTGCCCGACAGTTTCTCGGCCAGCTTCCCCGCCCCGACGTCGACAGCGTCACGGGCCTCTCCCCTTCGATCTCGATCGCGCAGAAGTCGGCCGGCACGAATCCGCGTTCGACCGTGGCCACGATGACGGAGATCCACGATTTTCTGCGCGTGCTCTATGCGCGGGTCGGCACGGCGCATTGCCCCGAGTGCGACAGCGTGCTCGAGGCGCAGCCCCGCGACCAGATCGTCGAGCGGATCATCGCCGCGAAGGCCGGCGAGCAGGTGATCATCCTCGCGCCCCTCGTGCGCGATGCGAAGGGGGAGCACCGCGATCTCTTCACCGACCTCGTGCGGCAGGGCTTCACGCGGGCGCGGGTCGATGGCCGGATCGTCCGCGTGGAAGAGCCGCCGCCGCTCGAAAAGCTCCTCAAGCATTCGATCGACGTCGTCATCGACCGGCTCGTGCCGGGCGACGCGAGCAAAAGCCGGCTCGCCGAGGCGGTGGAACTCGCCCTCCGCACCGGCGGCGGCCAGGTGATCGTCGAAAATGGGGACGGGAGCGGATTTTCTGACGAAAATCCGCTCCCGTCCCTATTTTCGAGCAAGTATGCCTGCGTGAAGTGCGGCGTGAGCTATTCCACGCCCGAGCCGCAGCTCTTCAGTTTCAATAGCCCCCAGGGCGCCTGCCCCACCTGCGACGGCCTCGGCGACATCTACGGCATCGATCCGGCGAAGCTCGTGACCGATCCGGAGAAGTCGCTGAAGAAAGGCTGCATGGGCGTGCTCGGCACGTTCCGCGACATGCCGCGCTGGATGCGGCGGCTCTTCACCGGCGTCGCGGCCCACGCGGAGGCGAAGAAGAAGCTCAAGCCCGGCACGCTGCTCGAGACGCCCTGGAAGGATCTCACGGCGGCCCAGAAAAAGATCTGGCTCAACGGCACCGGCCTCGACGAGATCAAGATGGCCTGGAAGCGCGGGCGGGCCGAGCGCGGCGCGAAGACGAAATTCGAGGGGATCTGCCCGCTGCTCACGAACCGCTGGCGGAACGCCAAGAGCGGCATCATGCGGCGGATGCTCGAAAAGCTGATGAGCATCACGCCCTGCCACGATTGCCAGGGGGCGAGGCTCTCGGCCCAGGCCCGCGCGGTGCGGATTACGACCCGCAATCGCAAGGCAGACCGCGAGCTCTCGCTCGACCGCCTCTGCGCCCTCCCGATCTCCGACGCCCGCGGGTTTCTCGCCGATCTCCAGCTCGACGACACGCAGGCCGTGATCGCGGTCGAGCTCATGAAGGAGATCCGCTCGCGGCTCGAGTTTCTCGACCAGGTGGGCCTCGGCTATCTCGCGCTCGACCGCAAGGCCCCCACGCTCTCCGGTGGCGAGAGCCAGCGGATCCGGCTCGCGGCGCAGATCGGCTCCGGCCTCTCGGGGGTGCTCTACGTCCTCGACGAGCCGTCGATCGGCCTCCACGCTCGCGACAACGTGAAACTCCTCGGCGCCCTCGAGGCCCTCCGCGACAAGGGCAATACCGTCATCGTCGTCGAGCACGATGAAGACACGATCCGCGCGGCCGACTGGGTGGTCGACTTCGGCCCGGGCCCGGGCAAGCGCGGCGGCGAGGTGGTGGCCGCCGGCACGCCCGACGACGTCGCCGCGAGCGAGCGAAGCGTCACCGGCGCGTTCCTTTCCGGCCGCGACGCGATCGAGGTGCCGGCGAAGCGGCGGAAGCCCAGCGGCAAGTCGCTCCGGCTCGAGGGCGTGCGTCACAACAACCTGAAATCGGTCGACATCGAGATCCCGCTCGGCCTCTTCGTCTGCGTGACGGGCGTTTCGGGCAGCGGCAAGAGCTCACTCGTGGGCGACGTGCTCGAGCCCGAGCTGCGGCGGCTGCTGGGGAGCGAGGCGGCCGTGCCTGGCGAGTTCGACGCTATTCATGGCGCCGACCAGCTCGACAAGGTGATCGTGATCGATCAATCGCCGATCGGCCGCACGCCGCGGAGCAACCCCGCGACGTATGTGAAGGTGTGGGACGACATCCGCAATCTCTTCACGATGCTGCCCGACTCGAAGAAGCGCGGCTGGAAGGCGGGCCGCTTCAGCTTCAACGTGGCGGGCGGCCGGTGCGAGGCCTGCGAGGGCAACGGCTCCACGCGGCTCGACATGGATTTCCTGGCCGACGTGTGGGTGACGTGCGAGGTCTGCGGCGGCGCCCGCTTCGCGAAAGACACGCTCGAGGTCCGCTGGAAGGGTAAAAACGTCGCCGAACTCTTGAACATGGAGATCGGCGAGGCGAGGGAGCTCTTCGCCGAGGCCCCCGACATCGCCCGCAAGCTCGAAACGCTCTGCGACGTCGGCCTCGACTATCTCCATCTCGGCCAGCCGTCGCCCACGCTCTCCGGCGGCGAGGCGCAGCGGGTGAAGCTCTCGCGTGAACTGGCGAAGCGGTCCACGGGCAAGACGCTCTACATCCTCGATGAGCCGACGACGGGCCTCCACATGGCTGACGTCCGCCAGCTGATCACGGTGCTCGAGCGGCTCGTGGATGCGGGCAACACGGTGCTCGTGGTGGAGCACAACCTCGACGTCGTGAAGCGGGCCGACTGGGTGATCGACCTCGGGCCGGAGGGGGGCGCCGGCGGCGGCGAGATCATCGTCGCGGGCACGCCCGAGCAGGTGGCGAAGTGCAAGCGGTCGGAGACGGGCAAGGCGCTCCTGCCGGTGCTGGAGGCGGCGCGGAATCGCAGGCCGGAGGCCTACGCCACCGGAGAGCGGAATCGCAGGCCGGAGGAGCGCGGCGCGAGGAAGCGGAATCGCAGGCCGGAGGCCTGCGCCACGGAAAAGGCGCTGCTCGAAAAGATCGCAAAGACATCCCGCGATCCCGGCCCGCCGGCGATCATGGTGCGCGGCGCCGCGCGGCACAATCTCAAGCAGGTCGATGCCGACATCCCGCGCGGCGCGATGACGGTCTGCTGCGGCCCGAGCGGCAGCGGCAAGACCTCGCTCGCCTTCGACACGCTCTATGCCGAGGGGCAGCGGCGGTATGTCGAGAGCCTCTCCCCCTATGCGCGGCAGTTCGTCGGCCAGGTGCCGAAGCCGGTGTTCGAGCGGATCGAGGGGCTCTCGCCGGCGGTGGCGATCGAGCAGCGAAGCACCGGCAGCACGCCGCGCTCCACGGTCGGCACGCTCACGGAGATGTATGACTATTTCCGGGTGTTGGCCGCGCGGCTCGGCGTGATGCACTGCCCTGACTGCAGCACGCCGGTGGGCGCCCAGAGCGTCGACCAGACGGTCGAGCGGCTCCTGGAACACGATCCCGAAACGCGGCTCCTGCTGCTCGCCCCCACGGAACTCCGCGTCGGGCAATCGCCGGAGTCGTTTTTCGCGGGGCTCAAGGCGGCCGGCTACACGCGGGTGCGGATCGACGGCCGTACGGTCCGTCTCGACGAAAGCCCCGCGCTCGACCGCAAGCGGAAGAGCCGGATCGAGATCGTGATCGACCGCGTGACGGCGAATCCGGCGGAGCGGAGCCGGCTCGCGCAATCGGTCGAGGCGGCGTTTGATGCGGGCAATGGCACGATGCTCGTGGCCCGCGCCGTGGACGGGGCCGACGAGCCCGATTGGCCGCTGGAAGTTCATAGCCGCAGGCTCGCCTGCCCGTCGTGCGGCCGGGGCTTCAAGCCGCTCGAGCCGCGGCAGTTTTCATTCAACAGCCCGCTCGGATGGTGCCCAAGCTGCGATGGCCTCGGCACGCGCACGGGCGTGGAGCATGGGTCGCTCGTGCGGGATGCGTCGCTTTCGCTCGGTGAAGGGGCGCTCGATCTCTGGCCGAGCCTCGATCGAAAAGACTCTGGCGCAGTCAGCCGCGCGATGCTCGAAGCGCTCTGCAAGGCCACCGGCCTGCCAATCGACGTGCCGCTCGCCGAGCTTTCGGGCTTGCAGCAGCGGGTGCTCTTCGAGGGCACCGGTGAAAAGTGGATCGAGGTCGCGCGGCCGAAGGGCGTACCCGGCAGCGGCCCGTGGTTTGCATACCAGTTCAAAGGCCTCGAAAACGCCTGCGAGGAGGCGGCCCGGCTCGTCGTCGCCTTGCGCGGCAAGGTCGATGCCGTGATGGGCGAGGTGCCGTGCAGCGAGTGCGGCGGCAGCCGGCTCGCCGACGTGGCCAGCGCCGTCACGCTCTGGGGCCGCGGCCTCGACGTCTGGTGCCGGATGCCGCTCGGCAAGCTGCAAAAGGAACTCGAGTCGATCGCGCTTTCCGACGCAGAAAAAAAGATCGCCGGCGACCTGTTGCGTGAGCTCGAGTCGCGGGTGAACTTCCTCGTGGATGTGGGCCTCGAGTATCTCGACATGGATCGCCCCGCGGGGAGTCTTTCCGGCGGCGAGCTGCAGCGAATCCGGCTGGCGGCGCAGGTGGGCAGCGGCCTCACGGGCGTGCTCTACGTGCTCGACGAGCCCACGATTGGCCTCCACCCGCGCGACACCCACAAACTCATTCGCGCGCTTGGCAAACTCCGCGACCTTGGCAACACGCTCGTCGTGGTCGAGCACGACCGCGACGTCGTCAATGCCGCCGATCACGCGCTCGACTTCGGGCCGGGCAGCGGCCGCGAGGGGGGCCGGATCGTCGCCCATGCGGCGCCGAAGAAGCTCGAATCGACGAAGCAGAGCGTGACGGGGCCGTATCTCAGGAAGCGGCGGGCCTGCGATGCCATCATGGAGCGGAAGGCGAAGCACGGCCGCCGCGAGCCGCAAGACTGGCTCGAGATCCGCGGCATCCGCCATCGCACGCTCAAGAATATCGACGCCCGGTTTCCGCTGGGCGTGCTCGCGGCCGTCACGGGCCCGAGCGGCAGCGGCAAGACGTCGCTCGTTTTGGAAGTGCTCTGGCGGGCGCTCGCCCGGCGGCTGCATGCGGCGCGGGAGCAGCCTGGGCAGCACGATTCGGTGAAGGGGCTCGAGAAAATCGACAAGGTGATCCTCGTCGATCAGGAGTCGATCGGCTCCACGCCGGGCTCGACGCCGGCGACGTATACGGGCGTCTTCGACCACATCCGCCAGCTCTTCGCGAAGGTGCCCGAGGCCCGCACCCGCGGGTTCACGCCGCGCACGTTCAGCTTCAATGTGCCCGGCGGCCGCTGCGAGGCCTGTGAGGGCTTGGGGCAGCGCCGCGTGGAGATGCACTTCCTGCCCGACGTGTGGGTGGAGTGCGAGGCCTGCAAGGGCCGCCGCTATTCAGCCGAAACACTCCATGCGAAGTGGCATGGCAAATCGATCGCCGACGTGCTCGAGATGAGCGTGGCTGACGCCGCACAATTCTTCGAGACCGCGCCGCAGATCGCGCGAATCCTCGGCACGCTCGTGGACGTGGGCCTGGGCTACATCACGCTCGGCCAGCCTGCCCCGCAGCTCTCCGGCGGCGAGGCGCAGCGGGTGAAACTCTCCCGCGAGCTCGCCAAGCCGGGCACGGGGAGCACGCTCTACATTCTGGACGAGCCGACGACGGGCCTGCATTTCGCCGACATCGAGAAGCTCTTGCACGTGCTCGAGCGGCTGGTGGACGCGGGCAACACGGTGCTCGTGGTGGAGCACAATCTCGAGGTGATCCAGGCAGCCGACTGGGTGATCGACATGGGCCCGGAAGCGGGCGAAGCCGGCGGCCGCATCGTCTGCGAAGGCCCACCGGAAGACCTCATCATCCACGCCCAAGCAGTGGGGCAGTCTTCCCCGGTGGGGCAGGCTTCCAGCCTGTCGGTGGGGCAAGCTTCCAGCCTGCCATCTGCCCCCCTCCGCTCCCACACCGGCGAAGCCCTCGCCGCCTTCTCCGCATCCCGGTAGGACAGGCTTCAGCCTGTCAAAGCCGAAACTTCTCGTTCCACAGCGATCGAATCGCTTCTCGATCGGCATCGGACAGGCTTCCGATTCGGGCCCGTAGTAACGACTTTTCAATCGTCACGAGCCGAGACAGGCGAATCGTCGAGGGCCTGTCCAATCCGGCCGATTTCGAATCGCTCGCGGCGTAATCGAGAAAGCCGTAGTGCGGCATCGACGTGATGCGGCAGACAAGGCAATCGGCCTCGAGGTCACGAATCACAAGAACCAGCCTGGCCTTGGCCCCGCGTCCTGATGTAAACGGAAACCGGCACACCCACGTCTCGCCAAACTCGAGTCGTTGAGGCTCAGAGGTAACGATCATACGAGGCATCCGCTTCTGAGTCGTCGCTCAGGAACTGTGCGATCGCGGCTTGCTGCCAGGCCTTGTCGTCAGCCTCGCCATCCACCACGACCACCACCGTGGCCGTGCCATGATCTGGCAACTGGGAGGCAATCTCGGCTGGAATCTGCAGCACTCGCTCGCCGGTCAACTTCGTCTGGAATTCAATGGGCTTCATCGGGCACCTGCCTGAACTGGATAACCTCACGACCGCAAATATACGCCCGTACACATTCCTGTCAAGCGCGGAATCCGCCCCCGTAAACCGCTTCCCAAGTAGGACAGGCTTCAGCCTGTCAAAGTAGACCGCACAAAGTAAACCGCTTCGTCCCGAAGCGGCTCCCTCTGATCCGCTTGCGGAGCAAGCGGACTACTTTGCAAGCGGTCTACTACCACCGCGCCTCGAGGCCGGTCGTAGCCCCGTGCAAGAGCACCGACGAATACGGGCTGATCCCCGTCGTCGGCGGGTCGGTCGTGAAATCCGAGAGGGCCAGCTGGTTGGCGGGCGTCGCGATGCCGCCGAGCCAGAAGAGCGTGTAGCCAGCCCGCCACGAAAGCCAGTTGGTGATCCGATACTCGCCCGTGAGGCCCACCTCGCCCACGAACGAGGTCGTGTCTTTCGTGGCCCCGAGTTCGCCTTCGAGCCCGGCCTGTTCGCTGAAGATCGAGCTTCGCTGGTAGGCCTGATAGTTGTAGTAAACGCCGCCTTTGGCGACGCCGTTCACGCGAAAGCGGTCGCCCCGGTTCCAGAGCATGAGGTCGGCGCCGAGCTGGCCGCCGTAGAGATTGTTGCCCGTCTCGACTCCGTAGGCGTCGAAGCCAAAACCGCCGGCCCCGTCATCGAATGCGTCCGCGATCGCGAGCTGCTGCGTCCACTCCACCCAGCGGAAACCCGCGATCCACGTGATCGGGCCGCCGTTGGTCTTCCGCAGGTTGAATTCCCAGCTTTTGATGCCGGCCGTGCTCTCGAAGCCCGCGCCGAGGACGTCATTGAAAGGCACGCCACCAAGCCCCTGGCTCGAAAGAACGGAATCCGGCGGAGCCGCGACCTCCGTCAAAGACCGGAACGCGCCTACCTGAAAGTAGTTGATCTCGAAGGCCCGGCAGGCGTCGCGGTGCCAGGTGATTCCATAGCGGGGCGCCACCGACATCTCCGGATCGGCCTGGTTGAGGTTGAGCGCGGGCTCGCCGGTAAAGTCATCGACGTAGATCGTTCGGCTGGGCGTGTCGCCCATGAAGAGAAAGAGCGCATCTACCTGGGCTGTCCAGCGTTGGTGCCGCGTGGGGGGCGCGATCGGCCCGACAGGTGACCAGCCGTCGGTGACCATGTATTCGCTGGCGCCGGCCTCATCCGCGATCACCTGCTCGCTCGATGGATCGAAGACCGGCGTATCTGCTTGCATCACCGGCTCCTGGGGCAGGCCCACAATCACGCCGTCTTCGGCGGGAGCAGTCGGCGCGGGAGCGGGGATTTCCGGGAGGTCGCTCACGACATATTCCTGCGCTCCAACGCTGCCGGCAGCCGCAATAGAGGCCGATACGGCGAGGCTTGCCAGGAATCTCCAGGCGCCCCGACGGCCGATGCGACCCTTGAAATCGACAAGGGTTTCTTGATTGGTGGAAGCGTTCATCTCGTGCGGGTCCTCCGAAAACTCAGGGTCGCAGGAGAAATCGGCTGTCTGGGGTTACGGTCGTGACTGTTGTTCGTCAGATGCCGGTCACGGAGGATGGGCAAGCGAGCGAAAGCGATCCAAAGCCGCCGGAAACGCCCCCGCGACCATGCCGCCCGAAAATCGCCCTTCCTGCCCTGCTTTCCTGGCTTTTCGCCGCACGGCAACCGCCAAAACCCCTCCTTGAGGGTGTTCCTACCGGGCGAGCCGGCGGCCGAGGAGAGCGCCAATCACGGTGAAAAACGCACCAAAAATCCCTCGCGCCCATTCTTTGACGACCTTGCAAAGCCTGTGTAGGTTCGTCTGACACTCTTTCGAGGGGCATTCACCCTGCAATGGGCGCCATGTCTAAGAGGGAGTTGTAGCCTCGTCTGCGTTCCTTCTTTTCGAGGGCACTCTGACGGGTGGATCTTGTCAGCTTTCATCGCCCCCTCAAACGCAGCCTTCTCGCCACAGGATTTGCACTCATGCGTCTCTTCTCGTTCCGCCGCTCCGCGATGCGTCTGGTTTCATTTGCGGCCATGGGCATCGCCCGCGGATCACGCCGCTCATCGCACACGCACGCCGCGCACCGCCGCCGCCGCGAGCAGTTTGCCGCGTGGCGATTTGGGAGCGAAGCGCTTGAAGGCCGAGCGATGTTGGTGTCTGGATTTGACTTGATCAACGGCGTTGCGGTGCCAGGCGCTGTGAACTCGCTCCAGGATGCCGGATCTAGAGCAACACCCGTTTCATCCATCCAGGTGGAGCTAGCAAATGCTCCTGCTTCGCTGGATGACTTCGAACTTTTCTACAGCCCCGGCGGCGGCGGTGCTGGGAAAGTCATCGACCTGACTCCCGCGCTGCCAGCGACTCCTGTCCCTACGATCAATGCGCTTGCAACAGCGAAGAAATATCAAATTGACTTGCTGAGTGACTATACAAAGGATCCGGGCACCTACATCTTGCGCATTGCCAATCCCGCAGTCGATACTGCGTTTGCCGTCACGTGGGTGATGACCACGACGACGCCGGGCGAACTCACGGCGACGATGGTGCAGGCGCCTGCCGATCCCACGCCTGCGACGCCGCGCAGCACGCCCGTGGATTCCGTCACCGTCACGTTTACGGAGAACGTCCGGAACGTCGACATCAAACACTTTCAGTTGCTGAAAGATGGCAAGGCGGTCGCGGGGTTTACCGACGCAGCCACGCTCTCCGGGAGTGGTGATACCTACGTGGTGAACGGCTTGTCAGCGTTAAACGGCACGCCCGGCACGTATCAACTCATCATGAGCCCGAGCTACACCAATGGCGGAACGACAACGTTCATCGAGACGTTCGCCGGTGGCAAACTTTTGGCTGCCAAGTCGGCCGTCTGGACATACGCGCCGACCGTCACTGTCGCGCTCAATAACGGCAAGCCAAAAATAACGCTGCCTGCGAATGGCACATACACGAACGGCCAAATGCTGTCGTTTGACGTCGAATTCACCGATGTGGTCACCGTCACTGGTACTCCGTCTTTGCCGGTGGTGATCGGATCGGTGACTCGATCTGCTCTTTATGTGGGCGGCAGTTCGTCGAACAAACTCAAATTCAACTACACGGTCGGTTCAGTAGTTGGCTCATCCGATCAGGACAGCGACGGCGTGACGCTGACGGGTTCGATAAACACAACCGGTTCCTCGATAGTGGATTCCTACGGCAACGCAGCCGTAACGACGTTCAGTCAGCTTCCCGTTGCTGATACCGCCAGCATCAAGGTCGACGCCGTCGCCCCGACGGTCTCGAGCATCACCATGCCCGTCGGCGGCGCCTACACCAGCGCCACCCCGGACAAGATCTCCTTCATCGTCAACTTCGACGACGTCGTCACCTACACCAAGGGCGC
>JBIIQM010000126.1:0-6299 GCA_044342075.1 Pirellulales bacterium | reverse complement strand
TCGGCGGGCCACGGGCGGGAGAGACTGGCGGAGGCTCGAGCGCTTCGCCCAGATGCGTGAGGACCTTCCGGATCGGCCCCGGATCGGTAATGAACGCGATGAGTCGGATGTCGCCACCACACCCCGGCTCGATCGAGGTTCTCTCGCTACCCGATCTCGTCATGGCAAAAAAGACGCAGCGAGACAAGGACTGGCCCATGATCACTCGGCTTGTGGAATCTCATTACGCCGCAAGCCAGAACAGCGGTGATTTACGGACAACCGAGTTTTGGCTCCGTGAGCTGCGAACCCCGGCGATTCTCGTTGATGTCGCTCGCGGTGCACCCGAAGCCTGCCTCGCTCTGGCAGGCGAACGCCCGCTCCTCGTCCATGCACTCGACGGGGCAGAGGAACGGCTCAGGCTCGCGCTCCGGGATGAGGAAGATCGCGAGCGGGCAGCCGATCGCAAGTATTGGGAGCCCTTGCGCCGGGAGCTCGAGCAACTCCGGCATGCCCGCCGCGGGTAACAGCCGCTGACCTCGATCAGCCTAAGGCTTTCGCGGCCACCAGACGCGGCCGGGAGTGTCTGTGCGGACGCGGTAGAGCGTGCCGCCGGCGGTGATGTAGAGATCGCGGCCGTCTGCCCCGCCGAAGCCGCAGTTGGTGACCTCGTCGGTGGGCACCGCCAGGAACTGGAGGAGCGTGCCGTCCTTCGAGTCGAACACATAGATGCCCCCGGGGCGGCTCGTGTCGGGCTCGAATGGCAATTGCGGCTTCGTGTTGCCGCCAGCGACGTAGAGCCGGCCTTCGACGTCCTGCTTGATGCCGTCGGGGCCGCGGCTCGCCTGCCAGTCGTAGAGCACCTTCCGCGAACCCGGCTCGACCGTGCCGTCCTCGCGGAGGGCGAACCGTAGCAGCTTGCGGGAGCCGCCGTGGCGGTCGTTGCAGTTGTCGGCCACGAACAGGAACCGGTCGTCGGCCGAGACGAGCACGCCGTTGGCCCGCTCGACGTCGTCGTTGCCGAGCACCCGCTGCACCTTGCCCGGCGCATCGATCCGGTAGACGCCCTCGATCGACCGGCCGTCGGCCGACCGCTGGCGGATGTTCTGTGGCCCGCCGTAGCAGGCGTCGCTGAAGTAGATCCGCCCCTTCGAATCGAGCGAGAGATCATTCGGCTGGTTGTACGGCTGGCCTTCGTAGGAATCGGTGAGCACCTCGATCCTGCCGTCGCGGCTGGTGCGGGTGATCCGGCGTCGCTTCGGCTCGCAGGCAAGCAGCCGGCCCTCGCGGTCGAACAGGAGGCCGTTCGTGCCGGCATCCTCGCGGAACACCGTCTCCCGGCCGTCGAGCGACAGACGATTGATGTTGCCCTTCCCGGACGACAACAGCCCCCACTCGGGATCCCAGGCTGGCCCCTCGCCGCCCATCCCAGCCGCCGAGAGCACCGCCGCCCCGGCCCCCTTCGGAAACGCAACACCATTGTCGGTGACCCGCTCCAGATCGGCGGCGACCAACAAGCCCATTACGGCGGCAAAAGGCTTCAAGAAGTCGAACGCATACGGCATCGGGCGTCTCCTTGTGTATGTTCCAGGGGCCACGAACACGCGATGCTGACACCTTCTAGTCGTGGCACGCATGCGACGATATTCTCCTGCCATGATCGCCGTGCCGCAACCTGCTTTGATCGGTCTCGACTGGGGCACGTCGTCGCTGCGCGGGTATCTCTTCGCCGCTGACGGCGGGGTTATCGAGTCGATCGCGAAGCCCTGGGGCCTCCAGCATCTGCCTGCGGGGGGCTTCGAGGCGGCATTCCGGGGTGTGGCCGGCGAATGGCGGCAGCGGTGGCCCGCCCTGCCGGCCGTGGCGGCCGGGATGGTGGGCAGCCGGCAGGGGTGGCGGGAGGTGCCGTATGTGGACTGCCCCGCCGATGCCGACTCGATCGCCCGCGGCCTACTCGCGTTCGACTCCGAGGCGGGCCGCATCCATCTCGTGCCGGGCGTGATTCAGCGCGGGCCGCAGCCGAACGTGCTGCGGGGGGAGGAGACGCAGATCGTAGGCGCCCTGGCCCGGGAGCCGGCGCTCGCCGCCGAGTCGCTCGTCGTGCTCCCCGGCACGCATGCGAAGTGGGTGCGCGTTCATGATGGACGGATCGTCAGCTTCGAGACGTTCATGACCGGCGAACTCTTCGCCGTGCTGCGGGAGCACTCGCTGCTCGGCAAGCCTGCCCGCGACGCAGCAGTCGACACGGTCGACACCGCCGCGAAGGCGGCCGCGTTCGCCCGCGGCCTGGCCGTCGCCCGCGACAGCGGCCCGGAGGGGATCGCCGGCCGGCTGTTCACGACACGCAGCCTCTACCTCACGGGCGAACTCCCACCTGCCGCCACGCTCGACTACCTTTCGGGCCTGCTCGTCGGCGAAGAAATCCGGAGTGCCGTCGCGGGGCACCACGGCTTGACCCTACCCCCGCTCGTGCTCATCGGCGACGAAACGCTCTGCGGACGGTATCAGGACGCTTTCAGAGCGTTCGGGGTCACCCAGGCTCGCGTGCTCGGCGATAGCGCCGCGGCGGGCCTGTGCGAGATTGTCAGACGGGCGGGACTCGTGTCTGCTGCTCGCGACTCGTCAGGGAGTGTCACGCATGGCTGAAAAACGAGTTACCGATCCTCACTTCGCCGCCCTGCCCCTGATCGCGATCCTCCGCGGCGTCCGGCCCGACGAGGCGGTGGCGATCGGCGAAACGCTCCTCAACGCTGGCTTCCGCGTGATCGAGGTGCCGGTTAATTCGCCCGAGCCGCTCGAAAGCATCCGACGGCTCGTCGCCGCGCTCGGCGACCGGGCCCGGATCGGTGCGGGCACCGTGCTCACGGTGGAGCAGGTTCGTGACGTGGCCGCGGCCGGTGGCACGCTCGTCGTGTCGCCCAACGCGAATCCCGCCGTGATCCAGGCCACGAAGGCTGCCGGCCTCTGGAGCGCGCCGGGCGTCGCCACGCCGACGGAAGGCTTTGCCGCCCTCGACGCCGGTGCCGACATCCTCAAGCTCTTTCCCGCGGAGCAGATGCCGCCGGCCGTGGTCAAAGCCTGGCGGGCCGTGCTGCCGCGGGACGTGCCACTCGTGCCGGTCGGGGGCGTGACGCCCGAGACCATGGCGGCGTTCGTCGCCGCCGGTGCAAACGGCTTCGGCCTCGGCTCGGCCCTCTACAAGCCCGGCATGACGCCTGCCGACGTGCGGCGGAGCGCCGACGCATTCATCACCGCCTGGCGTAAGGAGTGCCCTGCATGAAGATCACCAAACTCACGACCTTTATCGTTCCCCCGCGCTGGTGCTTTCTGAAGGTGGAGACCGACGAGGGCGTCGTCGGCTGGGGCGAGCCCGTGGTCGAAGGCCGGGCGCACACCGTCGCGGCCGCCGTCGATGAGCTCGCCGACTACCTCATCGGCAAAGACCCGCGGCAGATCGAAGACCACTGGACCGTGCTCTACCGCGGCGGCTTCTATCGCGGCGGGGCGATCCACATGAGCGCCCTGGCCGGCATCGATCAGGCCCTCTGGGACATCAAGGGCAAGGCCCTCGGCGTGCCCGTGTTCGAACTGCTCGGCGGCAAGGTCCGCGACCGGATCCGCGTCTATTCATGGATCGGCGGCGACCGGCCCGGCGAGACGGCCGCGCAGGCCAAGGAGCGGGCCGCCCGCGGGTTCACGGCGATCAAGATGAATGCCAGCGAGGAACTGCAGTTCGTGGACACCTTCGACAAGGTGGACAAGGTGCTCGCCAACGTGGCGGCGATCCGCGAAGCGGTCGGCCCGCACTTCGGGATTGGCGTCGATTTCCACGGACGCGTCCACAAGCCGATGGCGAAGGTGCTCTTCAAGGAGCTCGAGCCCTACCGACTGATGTTCGTGGAGGAGCCGGTGCTCAGCGAGCATGCCGAATGCCTGCGGGAATTCGCGACGCTCGCCAACATCCCGATCGCGCTCGGCGAGCGGCTCTGCTCGCGGTGGGACTTTAAGAAGATCCTCGAGGGGGGCTACGTCGACATCATCCAGCCCGACCCCTCGCATGCCGGCGGCATCACGGAAACCCGGAAGATCGCCCACATGGCCGAGGCCTACGACGTGGCCCTCGCGCTCCACTGCCCGCTGGGGCCGATCGCGCTGGCCGTGAACCTCCAGCTCGACGCCGGCTGCTACAACGCCTTCATCCAGGAACAGAGCCTGGGCATCCACTACAACCAGGGCAACGACCTGCTCGATTACATCAAGAATCCTGAGGTCTTCGACTACGCCGACGGCTACGTGAAGATCCCGAGCGGACCGGGCCTCGGCATAGAGGTGAACGAAGACTATGTGAAGGAGCGGGCGGCGGTGGGGCACCGCTGGCGAAACCCGATCTGGCGACACGCCGACGGGAGTTTTGCCGAATGGTGAGCGACGGCGGGCGAGACACAGCCGGGCAGCCGACGCGAGCGCGGTATCTGATCGCGGTGCTGCTCTTCGTGTCGGTGGTGATCAACTACCTCGACCGGGCCAACCTCTCGGTCGCGGCGCCGCAGCTCGCGAAGGACCTCGGCTTCGACGATGCCCAGAAGGGCTGGATCCTCGCCGCCTTTGGCTGGACCTACGCGGCCCTGCAGGTGCCCGGGGGCTGGCTCGTGGACAAGATCCCGCCGCGGATCCTTTATCCGGTGGCCATCGCCCTCTGGTCGCTCGCCACGGTGGGCCTCGGCTTCGTGGGGAGCGTGGCGGGGCTGATCGGCCTGCGGCTCCTGGTGGGGGCGCTCGAGGCGCCGTCGTATCCGATCAACAGCCGCGTGGTGACGACCTGGTTTCCGGAGCGGGAGCGGGCGACCGCGGTCGGTTTCTACACGTCGGGCCAGTTCGTCGGCCTCGCGTTTCTCTCTCCCCTGCTCTACGCGCTGCAAAGTGCCTTCGGCTGGCAGATGGTGTTTCTCGTGACGGGGGGCGTGGGGATCGTCTGGGCCGCCGTGTGGTATGGCCTCTACCGTGAGCCGACGGAGAGCCGGGCGGCGAACGCCGCCGAGATCGCCCTGATCCGCGACGGCGGCGGCTTCGTCGACCTGGCCGCGAAGCAGAAGAAGACGGGGGCCGGTTTCCGCTGGGCCGACCTCGGTACCGTGCTCTCGCACCGCAAGCTCTGGGGGCTCTACCTCGGGCAGTTCTGCCTCACCTCCACGCTCTGGTTCTTTCTCACCTGGTTCCCGACCTACCTCGTCGATTTCCGTGGTATGGACTTCATCAAGGCGGGCCTGCTCGGCTCGGTGCCGTTTCTGGCCGCGTTCGTGGGTGTGAACTGCTCGGGAATCCTGTCCGACCGGCTCGTGCGTGCCGGCTGGTCGCTGGGCCTGGCCCGCAAGCTGCCGATCATCACGGGGCTCTTGATCTCGTCGAGCATCATCGGCGCGAACTACGTCGAGAGCCCCGCGCTCGTGATCCTGTTCTTGTCGCTCGCGTTCTTCGGCAACGGACTGGCGTCGATCACCTGGTCGCTCGTGTCGGCGATCGCCCCGGAGCGTCTGCTCGGCCTCACCGGTGGGATGTTCAACTTCGTGGGCAACCTCGCGAGCGTGGGCGTGCCGATCGTGATCGGGCAGCTCGTGAAGGGGGGCGACTTCGCCCCGGCGATCACGTTCATCGCGGCCACGGCCCTTGCGGGCGCCGTCTGCTACGGCCTCGTCGTCGGCCGTGTCGAACGCATCGAGGCCTAAACGCCCCGCAGGGCCCACCTGCAAGATGCCGAACGTTGTCCCCGCCCTGCCCTCGGGGGCGAGTCGGCCACCGTGGCCCGGATCACGCTCTGGGCGCCGCCGAGCACCAGCGCGAGACGGGCGGGATGAAGAATCCAAGCCCGATCGTGCTCCGCTGCCCCGAGCAGCGACCAGCCCAAACGGGCGGCCTCCATCTTCTATACTCCCCCCATGGGCTCCGTCGTCGTCTGCGGTCTCGGTCGGTTTGGCCTCCAGGTCGTGGAGGCCCTGCGGGGCTGCGGCTGTATGGTGACGGTGGTCTCCGACGCGACCACGAGCCCGGAGCGGGTCGAACGTGCCACCGCGGCCGGGGCGCGAGTCGTGGCCGGGGATTTCCGCACGCCGTCGGTCCGCCGCGAGGCCGATATCCCCCGCGCCCAGGCCGTCGTGCTCACGACCGCCAGCGATGTGGACAATTTGGAGGCCGCGCTAAGGATAGGTCGGCCAATGGCACTTCGGCAAGCGTCGGCCGAGCGGGGCGGATCATGAGGAGCAACCGTCGGAGCTGATCGGACTGGATGCGACCCGATCGTGGAGGTGCCGAAGAGTTTCCTATCC
>JBIIQM010000125.1:0-6316 GCA_044342075.1 Pirellulales bacterium | reverse complement strand
CGTATGTGACATTCCCAAAAACGGCCGTATTGCCCGGCTGGCCGCTAAACCCCGCCACCGCGACCATGATCCCGGCCAGTTCCCAATTCGATCCGTTCTTATAAAAGACGCCGCCGCCGGAATCGCCGGTCGTGGCCTGGGCCTCGTTCGAGTAGAAATCGCTGTTGAAAGTAAACGTTGTGACGAGGCTGCGCACATCCCGCAGGTCTGGATTCTGCTGCGTGCCGATGTTGTATTGCAGCCAGGTGGCGCCCGCGATCTCATTCGTGCCCCAGCGCATCGCGCGAGTGGATTCGTAGGCATAGCCTGCTGCGGCCACATTCGTGCTCGACTCCGTCCAGGTCCATGGCGTGGTGGACTGGTTGATGCTCCAGGTCTTGAAGGCACCGCGATTGCGGCCGTTGCCGATCATCGTCACCCCCGCATTCATGGCGAGTTGCGAAGAAGCGATGGAGAGGAAGGGCAAGCCCGGGTCGGTGGTGAGCCTGTAGAGGATCAGATCGGCGGGGTCGTTTTGCGTAGGGTCAAACGCGTTATTGAGCGTCATCATGCTGCCGGCCTGGGCAGAGTAGGTCGTCCCGCTGAGCACGATGTCGCCGGGGCCAACATGCGCGGCAGTGAGCACCCAGCGGTCGCCGAGATAGACGCCGGTGCCGATTCCGCGGAGCCCCACATTCGCCCAGCCGGGGTCATCGGCCGGGGCCGATGTGTTGCCGGCTCCCGAGAGCGTGTCGATGATCACGGCCCGAGCGGTGGCGGGGGAGAAAAAAGCCCCCAGGAGGACGATCGTCGCCGTGAGCGCAGCGGCAGCCACGGCTGATGGCAGTCGCGGTGACTTGGTCCGGCTCACGAGCGGTCCTCCAGATGGCAATAGTCATACCACCAAACGCCGGGCCAAATCGAGGCAATCAGGCGAGACCACTTTTTCCCCGGCGGGGCAAGCTTCCGGCGACAGGCTGAAGCCTGTCCTACTTTCGGCGGCGGGCGAGGCAGGCGGCAGCGATGCCGAGGGCGGCGAGCGCGAGGGCCGAGGGCTCGGGCACGGCCTCGACGTTCACTTCCAGAATCCCCCGCTGGCTGGCTCCGCCCCACGTCGCGCCGTTGTCTGTGCTGACGAGCAGGCTGCCAAACGATCCGCTGCCGGTGCCGGCGGTGTTGCTGGTCGTCGATAGAAAAGGCGGGCTCGAGAGCCCCGATCCATACGGTGCATAAAAGCCGATCGTCAGCCAGTAGGAAGTGTTCGGCTGGAGGGGAGCAACTGCGGCCCCAAGTGAAAATGTAAGCAAGCGCGTTTGGTTCGTGGTGGTAAGGTCCGGCCCGCTGATCACGACGCCTGGAGCGCCGTTGTTGTCGGCGTGGAGACTGACCGAAAAGCCTGTTTCCACCGGAACGAAATCAAATTCGCCCTCGTCGTTCCACCCCATGCCGCTGCCTGGCTGCAGGTGCCAAAGCACTTGGAACGCCACAAACCCGTTGCCGTCATTGTCGGCAAACTGCGGCGAAGCTGCGGTCGAAAAACCTTGGGCGAAGCGCGTCGAACCAGTGTTGAACGACGTCGAGCCGTAGCCGCCATTGGCTTGGGCGAGGTTGCCGACCACGGTGGTCAATGGAGTTGCGCCCGCTGGAGGCGCGGCCGCGACAAGCAAGCCGGCAAAGGCTGCCAAGGCACACGCAGACCTGTAGGACGCTTTTCGCATCCTGCCCATCATCCACCAAATGGCCCAGAAATCAAGTTTTTGGCCGGAAGCCGCCCTGATCCGGCAGCTCGTACGACAGGCCTCTGTGCCTGTCTCAAGTAGGACAGGCTTCAGCCTGTCTCAAGTAGCACGCTTCGCAAAGTAGACAGCTTCGTCCCGAAGCGGATCCCGGCCAATCAAAGCAGGTCGATAAACTCATCCCGCGTCAGCCCCATGTCGTCGATCAGACCGTGCAGCGAAACCGGCCTTCTCTGCCACAGCGACAAACTCCCGGGCCGTCAGGGCCGGAAGCCGCGTCATATGGCAACCTCGACGGGCTTGATGAGCAAGTCCTCGACGGGTATCGGCTCCCCCCTGGCAGCGAGGCTTTCGAGATACACCTCAATAGCCTCCCGCATGTTGAAGACTGCTTCATCAACGGTATCGCCCTCGGAATGGCAGCCCTTGAGGGCCGGACAAAAAGCGTGAAAGCCCCCTTCGGCCTCGCGCTCGAGAACGACGGTGAAATGGTGCTTCGTCATTGCTTCCACCCGCTTGGTTTAGGGCTGTGGTTCTCGGCCTTCGAATCGACAGTATATCAATCCATTAGCGGCGGGCGGCGAAACAGCCATGCAAAACAATGTCGCTCTCAAGACTCGCTGGAGCAGTTCGACGCTCGTCACGTGCAGCATCGAGCAGATGGCGAAGCGATCTTCCTCGGGATACGACACATAGACCCGCGTCTTGCCGATCGCGAGGCATTCGGGGTGCCGGATCTCGTGCGACTCGCCGCTCGAGCGACAGGCTGAAGCCTGTCCTACTTTCGGCGGCGGCGGATGCAGGTGGCGGCGACGCCGAGGGCGGCGAGCGCGAGGGCCGAGGGCTCGGGCACGACGGCGATATCCTGCACGACAAGCGCATAAATGCCCGCTTGTCCTTCGACCGTATAGTACGGCATGGCATTGAAGGGTCCGCCGTATGGTCCGAGGGACGCAGAAAGGTTGACTGTCGGCAGAGCGGAAAACGCATTGATGACGTCCATCCCGTCGCCCAAGACGTACCCGAAGACCGTGAAGCCGCCGTTCTGGAAATCCAGGTTTGCCGAGTTATCGCCAACGTTGAAAAACCACTGGCTGGTCGCGCTATTCGGTTCGCCATCGACTTTCGCCATCGCGATCGTGCCTGCGGTATTCGAGAACACGGGCTCGTTGGGGATGGCTGGATAGGTGGCGATGGGCAAGGCCTGCACAGGGTCTCCGCCGAGGCCAAATCCGCCCCCCTGCCAAATGAAACCGGGGATGCTGCGGTGAATGACCGTGCCGTCATATAGGTCTTCATTCACATACCGCAGGAAGTTGGCCACAGTCTGGGGAGTGTCTTCGTCGGTGAGCTGGACGTCGAACGACAACCCGCTGATCGTGAACCTCACGATCGTGCCGGCCGTGGCTGGCAGGCAGGCGAGCGCCCAGATGATCGTTGCGAGGATGGCTGCCCGTTTCATGGCTCTGTCTCCGCGAGCCGGGCGAGCGAAACGGGGTGATCGCGGAAGACGGGCGGAAGAGGGTTCGATCAGCGGGGCGAAAGAAGAAGGAAAGGCAGCCACTCACCGAAAACCGTCAGCCGCATCGCCAAAGGCGAAGCACCGCAGTTTGCTCGCTCGGTCAGTAGCGTTTCCTTGAAGGTTCCCGCAAAGGCTGGCGGCGGAACGTCCGCTGGCTTTCCCAACAAGAAAAGTATTGCTCGGTGGGTGGTCCGGGTCAAGGAATCGGTTTTGCCCCATCGGGGCCGGGCTCGGGCCTGTCTCAAGTAGCCCGCTTCGCAAAGTAGACCGCTTCGTCCCGAAGCGGATCCCAGGTCCGCTTGCCCGGCAAGCCGTCTCCTTGGCCTGGTCGGCGGCCTTCCTGCCTTTTCCGCAAAACTCTTGCGACAAAACGCACCCCTCTATAGTGTAGTCTATCCATCCCATTGAGTGACACCTTGCCTCCCTGCCGCGCCCGTGAGCGCCGCATCCCAACCTATGTGTGGCATCTGCGGAGTTATGAGCGGCGACCAGCCGCTGGTCGAGCCTGCCGTGCGGCGGATGATGCGCGTGATGGTCCATCGCGGCCCTGACGACGACGGCTATGAGCAACTCCCGCTCGGTGGCGAGGGGGGCCCGATCGCGGGCTTCGGCTTCCGTCGGCTCTCCATCCTCGATCTCTCGGCGGCCGGCCACCAGCCGATGGTGAATCCGGTCACCGGCGACTGCCTGATCTTCAATGGCGAGATCTACAACTTCCGCGACCTGCGGAAAGACCTCGAGGCCCGCGGCGTGTCGTTCCGCAGCACGAGCGACACCGAGGTCTTGCTGAACGCCCTCTCCACGTGGGGCGAGGCCGCGCTCGAGAAGCTCGAGGGGATGTTTGCATTTGCATTTTATGAGGCAAAGTCCCGCCGCATCCTGCTGGCCCGTGATCCGCTCGGCATCAAGCCGCTCTATGTCGCCGCGCTGCCCGACAGGTTTGTGTTTGCCAGCGAGATTCGCGCCGTTCTCGCCTCGGGCCTCGTGCCGGCTGACCTCGATGTTGCCGGGATTGCCGGGATGCTTGCGTATGGCGCCGTGCAATCGCCGCGCACGATCTACGAACGGATTCGCTCGTTCCCGGCCGGGGCGAGCCAGTGGCTCGATGCGGGCGCTGCCTCCGGCCGCATCCCCGCCGGGCCGCGCCGCTATTGGTCGTTTCCGAAGGAGCGGCGGCTCGACGGCCCAGCCCTCGCCGCGGAAAACGTCCACGAGATGCTCCACTCCGCCGTGCTCAAGCATCTCGTGGCCGACGTGCCCGTGGGCGTGTTTCTGTCGGCGGGCATCGACAGCACGATCATCGCCTCGTTCGCGCGGGAATACACGCCGCAGGTGACGGCATTCACGGTCGGCTTTGGCGACGTCCACGGCGAAGACGAGGTCGACCTGGCGGCCGCAACGGCGAAGGCCCTCGGCATCAAGCACGTCGCTGTCGAGCTCGATGCGGCCAACATGCCCACCAAGTGGCATCACTGGCTGGCCTCGATGGACAGACCGAGCGTCGATGGCTTCAACACGTATGTCGTGAGCCGTCGGCTCGCTGCCGAGGGGGTGGTCGTCGGCCTGTCGGGGCTCGGTGCCGACGAGTTCTTCGGTGGATACCAAACGTTCACCCGCGGCCCCGGCTGGTCGCGGGTGCTGCAAGGGCTTTCCTTCCTGCCCGACTGGCTTCGCTCCGGGGCGATCGCCGGCGTCGGGCAATTCAATGGCCGTGTGGGCGCCATAGAAAAACTCCGCGACCTCGTGGCCGGTGATCCGAGTGTCGCAGGGATCACCCGTTCCCTCCGCCGTGCGATGTCGAATGACCGCCTCGCGGCGATGGGGCTCGCCGCGCACGAGGTCGGGCTCGCCGCCGACTACCTCGATCGCGGCCCGATGCGGCACGAGCCGGAATACGATGGCGACCCGTTCAACACGGTCTCCCGGATCGAGGCGGCCCACTACATGCGCGACACGCTGCTCCGCGATACCGATGCCAACAGCATGCGGCATTCCCTCGAGGTTCGCGTGCCGTTTCTCGACCTGCCGCTGGTGAACTATGTCTCGTCGCTCGGTGGGCATGCGAAGCGATCAGACCGCGGGTCCTCAAAGAGCCTGCTGCGCGAGGCGGCTGCCGGCGTCCTTTCCCCAGAAATCGCCAATCGCCCTAAGACGGGCTTCACGCTCCCGATCGGCGACTGGATGCGGGGCGAGATGCGGGAGTCGTGCGAAGAGGCGATCCGCCGCGTCGCCGATCTTCCCTTCATCGAGGGGGGAGAGGTCCGCCGCGTCTGGCTTTCATTTCTGAAAGACGAGCGCGCCATTCACTGGTCGCGGCCGCTGGCGCTCGTGGTGCTCGGCAGCGCGCTGCAATATGCTGTATCTCCGCCAGGGGATTCAGCGGCGTGTGCGGCATTGCCGGGGTAATCTGCGCGGATTCGAGAGCGGTCCTCGGTTTAGGCGGCGGTGATCTCGACGTGCGCCGTGTACCCCAGCCGCTTGAGCAGTTGCTCGCAGTCATCCCATGACAGGCCAAACATGCGCACGTCGGCGACGCCGAGCCGCGCGACGATGTCGGCCAAAGCGGCCGTGTTGTCTTCGGCAAAGTCACCGGCCTCGAGGGCTTCTTCCGCCCAATCAACCAACTCGGCAAGCGTGAGGTCATGGTGAAGCCAGGCGGCGATTTTTTCCGCCACCACATGTCGCGTGATCATGAGTCTTGCTCCATCTGCCGCTGATGGCCGAGGTCGATCGGATATTTCTGATGGACTTCAACCAGCAATCCCTGCTCGTTGAATATCTCCTGCCAAAATCGAATTGTATTCTCTTGCTGGTCGACCAGTTTCAGGTACCGGGCTGTCCAATTCATTTTGCCTTTGACATCGAGCCAGTAAAGCCTTTTTCCATCCTCGAGGGATCGCCGGTTGACCCGTCCTACTTGCCTAACGGATACCTAAGCTTCGACGTATCGGGCCTGTGGTATATTCCGGGCGGGGAAAATCACCAATGAACCTGCGCAGCTCGATCCTCGTTGCCTGCGGCATCGCTCTGGCGAGCGGCGTGGCCGCGTTGGCGTTTCCGAAGACCGTCCCGTCGCCAC
>JBIIQM010000010.1:0-56138 GCA_044342075.1 Pirellulales bacterium | reverse complement strand
CCGCCCGATCTATTTGAACCATTCGCAGGACGCGATTTAGCCCTGAACCATCGCCTTGAGGTTCTTGAGGGCACGCACGCGAACCTTCACGCTCGCGGGCTTGGCCGGACGATCCTGCAGTTCGCCGGTGAAGGGGTTCTTGACGCCCTTCTGAGCCGGACGGGCCGGAACCTTGCGACGCTCGACCTTCACCAGGCCGGGGATCGAGAAGACGCCGATGCCCGAGCCCTTGAGGGCCTTCTGAATCTCGCTCGTGAGCGCTTCCATCACGGCGACCACGTCCTTCTTCTGCAGACCAGTCGTCTCAGAGATGCTCCGCATGATCTCCGTCTTCGTCATCGGCTTGCTTCCCGACTTCTTCGCCATCGCCAATACCTCCGAAAAATTGTGTGCGGCAGTACCCCCACCGCGATGTGGAGCCCGGCACGAACTGCCGAAAGCGTCGCTGATTAGAGGCTCTGGAAATGAAAATGCAACCCGAAAAGCCGATTTCTGGCCGAAAAAATGGGGGCCGCGGCAGGACACCCCCTGTTTTAGGCCCGCCGAGCGTTTCCTTGCTGGCCGAAGGCAACGGGTCGTAAGATGAGTGGAGACGGCGTGATACGGATGGTCGGAGGCGGCTGAAGTCCCCCCCGGCGGTCGTTTTCCCGAAGTTCTATTCAGCCCCGACAGGACCCCGGGAACGCCCCTGGCACCGGGCTTGCGATGGCACGGTTTACCCGCGGCGCCGACCTTTCCCGACGATGTCTTCCCGCCCTCGGGCTGATGGCCGCGATCGTGACGTCGTCCTGCCTGGGGCTCGCCCGCGCCGACGAAGAAGACGAAGAGGCGATCGAACAGCCGGCCGCAGCCGCCGGCGACGCAGCCGCGAATGACTCCGCCGCGGACGAGGTCGCCGAGAGCGGCGTGTCGCTGCCGACCGACCGGCTGCGGGAACGGCAGCTCGATCGCGCGCGGCGGCTCGTGACAGACAAGCGTTGGAGCGACGCGGCCACGTTGCTCGACGAGATCCTCGCCGCCGATCGCGACTTCTTCTTCCGCCCCGACCTGCAGAAGAACAACTGGCGAAGCATCAAGTCGGAGGCGTCGAGGCTCGTGCGCGAACTGCCGCCAGAGGGACGCGAGGCATACGCGCTTCAATTTCGGGCCCGCGCGGAACGGCTGCTCGCGCAGGCGATCGCCCGCGGTGATGCCGATGGAGTGGTTGCCGTGGCCCGTCGCTGGCCGCACACGCCTGCCGGTCAGCAGGCGACGTTGCTCGCGGCGCTGGCGGCGATCGACGACAACCAGCCGCTCGCGGCGGTCGCGTGGCTCGGCCGGCTGACGGCGGCGAGCGCGCGGGAATTCGAGCCGACGGTCTCGCTCATGCGGGCGAAGGCGTGGTGGCTCGCCGGCCAGCGCGACAAGGCGCTGGGGATGCTCGAGCAGGCCCGCGCTTCGGGCGCGCAATCGGTGCGCGTCGGCGGACGCGACGTCTCGCTGTCGTTCCCGCCCGGAAATGGCGACGACGGCGCGGCGGCATTCCTGGCATCGATCGCCGGCCACGACGCCTTGGCCAACGCCGCCACCGGTTCCTCGTGGTGGCTGCACCGCGGCGACGCGGCCCGCAACGCGGTCTCGACCGCCACGCGGCCGCTCCTCGTGCCGCGATATCGCGTGCCGCTCACCCGCCACCCCGAGGAAGCGCGGCTGCTGGAAAGCCGCCGCAAGCAATCTGCGGACCAAGACGCCCCGCTCTTGCCCGCGGGAAAGCCGCTGGCCGTGGGCGGGCTGGTCGTGTTGCACACGCCGATGGGGCTCTTGGCGGTGGACTTCGATTCCGGCAAGCGAGTCTGGCTGCAGACCGGCGGTTCGGCGGCGCTCTGGGCCGACGGGCAGGGTGCCGCGGGCGCCGGAGACATGGGCGAAGACGTAGTGCCGGCCGACGGCGCCGGCTCCGTGCAGAGCGTGTTTGGCGACGCCACCAGCGGCACGCTCTCGAGCAACGGCCGGCTCGTCTTCGCCGTGGAGGCAAACGCTTCTGACGTTGCGCGGCCAGTTGCCGCCAACGGCATGCGCCGCATCATCGCGGGAGCGACGCGACAGGTCGGCAACCGCCTCTCCGCCTACGATGCCTCGGGAAAGGGAGCCCTGCGATGGCGACTGCCTGCGGCAGGGCCTCAGACCGAGGCGGCCGGCGAAGAGACCTGGTACATGGGGGCGCCCCTCGTGCTTGGAGACCAGCTTTTCGTGCTCGTCGAGGAGCGGGGCGAGATCCGCCTCGACGTGCTGGCCGCGGCCGACGGCGCGGTGCTCTGGTCGCAGCCGCTTGCAGAGCTCGACGACGAACAGACGGCGGACGCGGGCCGCGCCCAGCAGCGCCGCCTCTCGGGATTGTCTCCTTCTTTCGCGGAGGGTGTGCTCGTCTGCCCGACCGGTTCGGGCGCGGTCGTGGCGGTGGATCTCGCGACCCGCACGCTGCTGTGGGCGTCGAACTATGCGGTGCCGACGGAGCAAGGGGCGCAGGTGATGCGGTTCGGCGTGCGGGTTCAGGTCGGCGGGCTCAACCGTCCGCTGCTTTTGAACGGCCAACTCGGCGGCGCGGGGACGGCCGGCGGCGGCTGGCGCGACGCCGCGCCCATTCTCGCGGCAGGCCGCGTGATCCTCGGCGCCGTCGAATCGGAGAAGCTCATCTGCCTCGACCTTGCGTCGGGCGGGCTCCTGTGGGAAGTCCCGCGCGGGCAGTCGCTCTACGTGGCCGGTGTCGTCGATGGCCGGGTGATCGTCGTGGGCCGTGATGGCGTCGATGCCCTGTCGCTCGCCGATGGCAAGCGGGCCTGGGACAAGCCGGTCGACCTCGGCCGCGCGAGCCCGAGCGGCTGCGGGGTCGTCACGGCCAGCCGGCTCTTTCTGCCGACCGATGCGCCGGAGGTCGTCGAGATCGCGCTCGCGGATGGAAGCATCGTCGGCCGTTCGCCCGCCCGCAGTGGCGTCGTGCCCGGCAATCTGGTCGCGCATCGCGGGGAGATCATCTCGCAGGGGGTCGATTCGCTCGACGTGTTCCACCAGGCGGCGCCGCTCGAAGAAAAGATCGAGACCGCCCTGCGGCAAACACCCGCCGATCCGTGGGCGGTGCTATGGCGCGGGCAGATCGATCTCGATCGTGGCGAGATCGCCGCGGGCTTGCGACGGATCCGGGAGGCGCGTGCGGCGAGCCCCGATCGCATCAGCGCCGAGGTGGTGGGCGACGCGATCTTCTTCGCGATGCACCGCGACTTCGCGGCCGCCGCGCCGGTTTGGCGCGAGACGATCGCCGAAGGTGAGGAGTTGCCGCGATCAAGGGCCATGCTCCGTCTGGCCGTCGATCGTTTCATGCAGGCCGGCGACCTCCCTTCCGCCTGGGCCGCGTGCCGCGAATGCCTGGGGGCGGCCGATGTCGATCCTGACGGCGAAGAGATGGTCGAGGATGCGAGCGATCCAGCCTTGGCGGTGTCGGAGCCGCGGTGGTTTCAGGGGCGGCTGTCTGCGATCCGCCAACGGGCAGCCCCGGAACTGCGCGCGGAGATCGACGCCTTCGTGGACGACCGCGCGCGGCGGTTGCTCGAGCCCGGCAAGGCCGATGCCCAGTCGCTCGAAAGGTTTGTCGCCGCCTTCGGCCCTCAGCCGGCAACGCTCGAGGTGAAGCGGGCGCTCGTCGACGCGCTTGGTCGGGAGGCGACCGCGGGCGAAGCCGGCCGCGCCGCCGCCGTGCGGCGCGATCTCGTGCGGCTCGAACTGGCCCAGGCCGGAGTCGGGCTGCCCGAGCGTGCCAATGCCGAGGAGGTTGCCGACGCTTCGGGCGATCTCGGCGCCGCATGGCCCGTCGGCAGGGTCGTCGCGCAGCGCAGCGCCAAGCCGCGGTCGAATGACGCGGCGGCAATCTCCCGCGTGATCCCGATCCCGGTCGACGTGCAGCCGGGGGCGGCGGTGCCCGACCTGCAGTTGGGCTATGAACTCAATTCGCAGATGCTCGTCGCCAGGGATGGGCTCGGCCGCAGGATCGGCCCGCCTTTTGCGTTCCGGTTCGGTGGTTTGTCGCACTTGTTTCAGGCCGTCGGCGCCGAGGCCACGATCGTCGGCCGCATCGTGCTCGTCCGATCGGGGCCCTTGCTCGCCGCTTACAGCCTGCCCGTGGCGGCCGGCGAAGGAGACGCCTCGGAGTCGGTCCAGCGGCTTTGGGTGGCTTCCGACGGCACCGACCCGACGGCCTCGTTGCCCGGCATGGGCTTCGCGATCGGCCGCGACCGCAGACGGTTGAAGCGGATTGGCAATGCGCCGCTCGGCATGGCCGTTTCGGAACCGGAAGAGATGCCTCTGCCCGCACGCGGCGTGCGGGCCACGGCTCGTGGCGTGGCCGTCCTCTCCGGTCGGTCGCTCGAACTGCGCGATCTCGTGTCGGGCGACGTGATCTGGCAGCGGCATCGGCTGCCGGTCGACGGCGATCTGATCGGCGACGAGGATTTTCTCTGCGTCTGCCCGCGTGACGGAAAGGGGGCCGTGGTGGTGTCGATGATCGACGGCCGCGTCGAACGCACCTGCGACCTTCCCCGCCACGAGCAGCGGCTGATGACGTCCGGCCGCGGGATCGTCGTGATCGAGCCCGTCGCAGCGCGGCGTTCGACGGCCGGCGGCGTTTATCCTCAGGTGAAGCTCCAGCTCTTCGATCCGGCGACGCTCGCGCGTCGGCCTTTGGGAACCTTCTCGGGGGAGGCCCGGGCCGCGGCGGCAGGGGAGGACCTCTTGGCCGTGGTCGAGCCGAACGGCCGGCTGACGCTCGTGGATGCCGGTCGAAATGCCGCCGCGGGGGCGCGATTCAGCGTGAAGCTCGACGACATGCCCGCCGGCCTGCAGAACCTCCACGTGATGCCCTGGGAGGATCGGCTCCTCGTGATCGTGGGCAGGCAGGAAACGGCGGAAGAACAACAGCGGTTCGGCAAGATGGGCTCGATGTCGGCGCTGCCGATGATGGTGCCCGGTGGGGAGCCGGCAGGAGCGGTGACCGGATCGGTGTGGGCCGTTTCGCGCGAGAGCGGTGAGATGCTCTGGCCGGTGCCTGCCACGATCGTCCGCCATGCCCTCGCCCGCCAACAGCCTGCCGCCCTGCCGCTCTTGCTCTTCGCCCGGACGATCATTCCGCCACGCGAAGGGGAGCGGCACCGGCTCAGCCTGCTCTGCCTCGACAAGCGGACGGGGCACGCGGTGCACGTCGACGACAAGATCGCCATGCCGAACCAGATGCCGGTAGGATTCGAGGTGGTCGGCGACCCGGCCACCCACGAAATCATCGTTGGCTTTGGCGATGCCGTCAGGAATCGCGCGGCCGGCGGCGAGTCGGCGGCCCTGCGGCTCGTGTTCACCGGCGAACCAACGCCCCCCCAACCCCCGTATCAGGCTTCCACGAAGCCCCCGGCCACCGGCGACCTCGCCACGGAGCTGGAATACTGGCTGCGGAAGGCTCTGACCATGCCACTTCCCTTTTGACGGCGGCTCGCTCGCTCCCACCGATGACCATCCCGATGCTTCCGCTCCTCCGCACCTCGCTCCTCCGCACCTCGCTCCTCCGCACCTCGCTTGTAGCGCTCCTGCTGGTGGCGTTGCTTTCGCCGGCCGTGGCGCCGGCGGCGAGCGAACAGAAGGTGGAGCGGGCCGTGACCAAGGGGCTCGACTGGCTCGTGCGCCGGCAGTCGCGGCGGGGAAGTTGGTCGGCCAACGAAGGCCGCTATCCGACGGCGATGACGGCGCTGGCGGGCACGGCGATGCTGATGGAGGGCTCGACCACCACGCAGGGCCGCTATGCCGAGCCGATCCGCCAAGCGGTCGATTACCTGGTCAGCCGTTCGCGCGTCAACGGCCTGATTGGCGATCCCAAGACCGACGACCGCTACACCTACGGCCACGGCTTCTCCATGCTCTTCCTCTCGCAGGTTCTCGGGGAAGAGGAGGACGAACGCCGCCGGGAGGAGCTCGTGAAAGTGCTCGCCAAGGCGGTGGAGTTTTCCGGGCGGGCCCAGACGGCCGACGGCGGCTGGGGGTACGTGAGCGCGAAGGACGGCAACAATTTCGACGAGGGCTCGACCACGATCACGCAGGTGCAGGGGCTGCGGGGCTGCCGCAACGCGGGCGTCCCGGTGCCGCGCGAGATCATCGACAAGGCGATCGCCTACATCCACAAGTGCACGCAGCCCGACGGCGGCGTGCAATACAGTTCCAAGGGGGGCGGCGGGAGGCCGGCGATCTCGGCCGCCGCGATCGCCTGCCTGTTCAATGCCGGAGAGTATGACGACACGCACGTGCCGCGGATGCTCGACTACGCCGAAAAGAACCTCGGCAACATCAACAACAACGGCTTCGGCCACTGGCATTACGCACACTTCTACTATGCCCAGGTGATGTATCGTGAAGGAGGCAAGCGGTGGGCCGGCTACCGCGAACAGATCGAGAAGCGGCTCGTCGGCGAGGCCCAGCCGGACGGCGACACGGCCTTTTGGCCGCAGGGCTACATCGGGCCGGTTTACACGACGGCCACGAACCTCACTATTCTGCAGTTGGACAAGGGCATGCTTCCGATCTACCAGCGCTGAGCATGCCGCCCGATCGACCGCCACGTTTCCCAGTTCCCCCCCCGGAGCATTCATGACGCATCCGAACACGATCGACTCCGCCGCGGTGCAGCGGCTTCACGAGGCCCACGATCGGATCCTCGAGCAGCTCTCCCGAGTGATCGTGGGGCAGCATCAGGTGGTCGAGGAACTGCTCATCAGCCTCTTCAGCCGGGGGCACTGCCTGCTGGAGGGCGTGCCCGGGCTGGCGAAGACGCTCATGATCAGCACGCTCGCCAAGAGCCTCGACCTCTCGTTCAGCCGCATCCAGTTCACCCCCGACCTGATGCCGGCCGACATCATCGGCACCGACGTGCTCGAGGAGGACCGCACCAGCGGGTCGCGGCAGCTGCGATTCCTCGAAGGCCCCCTCTTCGCCAACGTTGTGCTCGCCGACGAGATCAACCGCACGCCCCCCAAGACGCAGGCCGCGCTCCTGGAGGCGATGCAGGAGCGGCAGGTGAGCGTCGGCCGCGTGCGGCATCGGCTCGTCGACCCCTTCTTCGTGCTCGCCACGCAAAACCCGATCGAGCAGGAGGGCACCTATCCGCTCCCCGAGGCGCAGCAGGATCGCTTCATGTTCAAGGTGCGGGTGCACTACCCGTCATTCCAAGAAGAATTCGAGATCGCCCGTCGCACGACGGGCGCGGTCGTGGAAGAGGCCCGGCCCGTGCTCTCGGCGGCCGACATCATCGCGCTGCAGCAGAGCGTGCGGGAGGTGCCGGTCAGCGATCATCTCGTCCGCTATGCGCTGTCGCTGGTGCGGCAGACGCGGGCCGGCGAGAAGGGCGTGCCCGACTTCGTGTCGGACCAGCTGTCCTGGGGCGCCGGGCCGCGGGCCGTGCAGTTCCTCATCCTCGGCGGCAAGGCCCGGGCGCTGCTGCAGGGCCGCAGCCACGTGACCATCGACGACATCCAGGCGCTCGCCCCGCCGGTGCTGCGGCACCGGATCGTGGTCGGCTTCGCCGCCGAGAGCGAGGGCGTGACCCCCGACTCGATCATCCAGCGACTCATCGAAACCACCCCCACCCGCGAAGACGAACTCACGCGTGACTCCCGCTTCCAAACGATATTTGCATCCTGAGGCGATCGCCCGGATCGCGCGGCTCGAGCTGCGCGCCCGTGCGGTGGTCGAGGGCGTGCTGGCCGGCCTCCACAAAAGCCCCTACAAGGGGCAGAGCGTGGAGTTTCTGCAGCATCGCGAGTATGTCCGCGGCGACGACCTGCGCCGCGTCGATTGGAAGGTGTGGGGGCGGCAGGACCGGCTCTATGTCAAGGAATTCGAGGAGGAGACGAACCTGCGACTCGCGCTCGTCGTCGATGCCTCGGCCAGCATGGACTACCAGTCGGGCGCGCTTTCCAAATACGACTACGCCGCCACCCTCGCGGCGAGCCTCGCATGGCTCGCGCTCTCGCACGGCGACGCGGCGGGCTGCGCCGTCTTCGACGACAGGCTGCGGGCGAGCGTGCCGGCCCGCACGAAGCGGTCGCAGCTGGCGAGCGTCGTCGAGGTGCTGGAGACGCC
Organism: Pirellulales bacterium; assembly: GCA_044342075.1. GTDB lineage: Bacteria > Planctomycetota > Planctomycetia > Pirellulales > UBA1268 > RGVT01. Next base: position 47,996 of record JBIIQM010000010.1, on the reverse strand, counting down.
GCGGGGCCATCGGCCGACCGCCTTCCAGCCCGTGCTGCGTTCGCTGGCCGAGACGCTCCCGCGCCGCGGACTCGTCGTCCTCATCAGCGATCTGCTCGGTGATCGGGAAGGGATGTTTCAGGGCATGCAACTCCTGCGGAAGCGGGGCCACGACCTCGTGCTGCTTCACGTGATGGACGACGACGAACTCGACTTCCCGTTCGAGGGGCCGACGCGATTCGAGGGCCTCGAACTGCCGGAGCACATCGCCTGCAACCCGCGGGCGCTCCGCGCCGGCTACCTGGCGGCGCTCGATGAATTCCTCGGCGAGGCCCGCAGGCGGTCTGCGGCGGCGCGGTGCGACTACTCGCTCATTCGCACTGGCGAGCCGGTCGATGCGGCGCTCGTGAAGTTTCTGTCGCGGCGCTCGAGCATGGCCGTGTAGGAAACCCCATGCCGACGTTCGACTTTCCGCCGCTCCTCTGGTGGGGACTGCCGCTGGTCGCGGCGCCGGTCATCATCCACCTCATCAACCTCCTGCGCCACCGGAAGGTGCCCTGGGCGGCGATGGAGCTCTTGCTGGCGAGCCAGCGCAAGTATCGCACGCGGGTGTTGCTCAAGCAGATCCTGCTGCTCGCGCTCCGCGTGGCCGCGGTGCTCGGCGTGGTTTTGGCGCTGGCGCAGCCGCGTTGGACAAGCGCGCTTGGGCAGCTCCTCGGCGGCGGCCGCACGACCCATCTCGTGCTGCTCGACGACAGCTATTCGATGGGGGATGCCGCGGCCGCCGGGCGGCTCGGCGACACGACCGCCTTCGATCGCGGCCGGCTCGTGGTGGAGCGGATCTGCGGCGAGCTCGCCTCCGCCTCCGGCGCCCAGGAACTCGCCATCGGCCGGTTTTCCCCGTTTGCGATCCGCCGCGAGGACGCGGCCGCGGAGCTTCCCTTCGACATCGAGCGGCAGACCGTGACTCCGGAGCTCGTGCAGCGGGTTCGCGACGAGCTTGCCCGCCAGTCGCCCTCGCAGACCGATGCGGGACCGCGCGAGCTGCTTGCGACCGCGGCGGAACTTTTCGCCGCCGACACCGGCGCCGCCGCGGCGAAGGTGGTCTGGATCGTGAGCGATTTCCGCGCGAAGGACTGGGCGAAGGCCGACGACGTGGTCGAGTCGCTCCGCCGGCTGTCGGCCGGCGGGGCCGAGCTGCGGCTCGTCGATTGCGCGGCGGACGAGGACGGCGACGAAGCCGCGGCGGCCAACCTCACCGTCGAGCGGCTCGAAGTGACCGGTGGCGTGACGGCCACGGGGGTGCTCGTGCCGATGGAGGTGGCCGTCCGCAACCATGGACCACAGCCGGTTCGCGCGGTGCAGGTCGAATTGCGCGAGGATGGCGCGGCCCGCCCTGGCGCGAGGATCGAGGAGATTCCCGCCGGCGGCGTCGCCACGCAGCGATTCGAGGTGCGTTTTCCACGGGCCGGAGGCCACGTCGTCGATGCCCGAATCGCCCCCGATGCCCTCGCCGCCGACAACCAGCGGACCGCGGTGATCGACGTGGCCGACCGCGTCGACGTGCTCGTCATCGACGGCGATCCGCGCGGCGGCACCCGCAGCGGCGATGCGTTCTATCTTTCTGCGGCGCTCGCCCCCGGTTCGGGAGCCCCGACCGGCCTGCGACCGCGGGTGGAGCCGCCGCGGGCGCTCGCCACGCTCGACCTCGGCGGCTTCGACTGCATCTGGGTGCTCGACGTCGAGCAGCTCGACGCGCCGGAGATCGCCGCCCTCGAAGGCTTCGCGCAGTCCGGCGGAGGCGTGGTCTTCTTCGTCGGGCCGCGCACGCAGGCGACGCACGTGAATGCCGCGCTCCATCGCGACGGCGCGGGAATCTTTCCCGTGCCGCTCGCCGGGGCGGTCGATCTTCTGCCGCAGGAGGCGGCGCAGGCGCCGGATCTCGTCGTCGAGGAGCATCCCGTCGTGGCCGTGCTCTCCGGACAGCGAAATCCGCTGCTCGACGCGGTGCGGGTCGACCGCTTCTTCGCCGTCGAGCGGGGCTTCGAGCCGCCGGCCGGCAGCGGCCTGCGGCGGCTGCTCTCGCTGCGATCGGGCGCGCCGCTCGTCGTCGAGCGGCCCTACGGCGCCGGGCTGGCGGTGGCCGTGCTCACCACGGCCGCTCCGACGTGGAATAACTGGGCCCGCGGCAATCCCAGCTGGGTGGTCGTCATGCTCGAGCTGCAGAGCCATCTGGCGGCGATGCGCCGCAAGGCCGAGTCGCTGGAAGTGGGGGAGATGGTGCGGGTGGAGCTCGAACCGGGGCTCGATGCGATCGACATCGACTTCGTCGTGCCCCCCGACGGCGCGGTCGTGCATCAGACGGCGAAGGACGTGGATGGCCGGCTTTCGGCGGCGCTCGCTTCGACGGCTGCCGGCGCCTATGCCGCCCGCTGGAAGCGGCTTGATGGCACCGAGCGGGAGCGGGTGGTGGCGGTGAACGTGGCGCCGGAGGAAGGGCGGCTCGAGCGGGTGGGCCGCGAACGGCTCGAGACCTCGCTTGCCGGTGTGCCGTTTCGCTACGACGCCGCCGCCTCGCTCCAGCCCGATTCGGGGGCGCTCGCCGGCGTGTCGCTCGTCAATCCGCTCCTCTACCTGCTGCTGGCGGTGCTCGTCGCCGAGCAACTCCTCTCCTATTCGGCCAGTTACCACACAGCTTCCCGACCGGGCTCCTCCCGCTGACGGACGCGATCGCCATCCATGCCCGAAATCTTTCCAGCCACGAGCCTTTTCGCCGCGACGGAGCGGGTGCACCATCGCGTGACCAGCGCGCTGGTCGATGGCTTCTCGCAGTGGTGGCAGATGCCGCTCTTGGTGCTCGGCCTGGCCGCGATCGCGGTCTTCGTGCTCTGGATGTATCGCCGCGACGCCGCCGAACTGCCCCCCGGCATCGGCCTCCTGCTCGCGGCGCTCAGGCTCGGCGCACTGGCGGCGCTGGCGGCCGCCTACCTCGATTTCGAACGGAAGGCGGAGCACGAGATCCTCTTCCCCTCGCGGGTGGCCGTGGTCGTCGATTCGAGCGCCAGCATGACGCTCGAGGACGATCCGCCGGGAACCGCACCGGCCGACGGCGCCGCCATCAGCCGTGGCGGCCGCGCGCTCGAGGTGCTCGAGCGCGGCGGGTTGCTCGCGGCGCTCGCCCCCACGCACGAAGTCTCGGTCTGGCGGTTCGACGCCGACGCCGAGCCGCTCGTGGTGCTGCCCGCCGGGGCAGGGGAGGAGGCCGCGACGACGGAGGCGACGCCGCAGGCAAACGATGGCTCCGCCACGCTCCCCGCGCGCTGGCAGGAGCGGCTCGCGCCGCGCGGATTCGAAACCCGGATCGGTGAGACGCTCCTGCGGGTGCTCGACCAAGAACCCCCGGGCACGCTCGCCGGGGTGATCCTGCTTTCCGATGGCGCCAACAACGCAGGCATCGACCCCGCCGCGGCGACGGCGTCTCTCGCCAAGGCCGGCGTGGCGGTGCACGCCCTCGGCATCGGTTCGGAGCGGCTTCCCGCCAACGTTCGCGTGGCCGACCTGCTCGTCCCCGCGCGGGTCTTTCCGGGCGACCGCTTCTCGGTGACCGGCTACCTGCAGCCGCAGGGGCTCGCCGGGCAGACGGTGCGGGTCGAGCTCGTCGATACGTCCGACGGTCGGGCCGGGCGGACGATCGACACGGCCGAGGCGGTGCTCGGCGCCGATGGCGCGCTCACGGCCGTGCGGTTCGACGTGCCCGCCATCGAGGCCGCGGGCCGGCATGAACTGACGCTGCGGGTGCAGCCCCCCGCCGCCGACCGCACCCCCGCCGACAACCAGCAGGCCGCCGAAGTGGAGGTGGTCGATCGGATCACGCAGGTGCTGCTCATGGCCGGTGGGCCGTCGCGCGAGTATCAGTTCATGCGCAACGTGCTCGAACGCGACAAGAGCTTCGCGGTCGACGTGCTGCTCGGCACGGCCGCCGCCGGCATCTCCCAGGATGCCAGGCGAATCCTCGATCGCTTTCCGACGACGGCGCAGGAGCTCGGCGAGTATGACGTGGTCGTCGCCGTCGATTACGACTGGCGGCTGCTCGATCAGGCGGCGCAGGCGCGGCTCGAACGGTGGGTGGCCGAGGAGTCGGGCGGGCTCGTGCTCGTGGCGGGCAATGTCTTCATGGATGCGTGGCTGGCCGATTCGGAGACGGCCGTGCTGCGCAACCTGCATCCGGTGGAACTGCGTCGCTCCGATGCCGTGCGACTCGGCGAGCGGCCGGGCTACGAGGACCCGATGCCGCTCTCCTTCTCCCGCGACGGCCAGGAGGCGGAGTTTCTCTGGCTCGGGGCGAGCCGCATCTCGAGCCAGACGGTCTGGAGCGAATTTCCGGGCGTCTATTCCTGCTTCGACACCTCCGTCGCCAAGCCGGGCGCCACCGTCTATGCCCGCGTGGAGCCCCCCGGCGCGGTCAGGCTCGGCTCGGCCCTGTCCGACGATGGCTTGATTTACATGGCGGGGCAGTTCTATGGATCGGGCAACGTCTTCTTTCTCGGCAGCGGCGAGACCTGGCGGCTGCGCGGCATCGACGACGCCGTCTTCGAGCGGCTCACGACCCAGCTCATTCGACACGTCTCGCAGGGGCGGCTCCTCCGCGGGTCGCGGCGGGCGCGGGTGCTCGTGGAACGCGACCGGTATGCCGTCGGCTCCAACGTGGTCGTCCGCGTCGTCGGCTCCGAGGGGCAAGCCGCGACGGAGGCGTCGTGCACGGCGACGGGCCCCGATGGCGCGGCCGTGCGAGTGACGCTGGTGCCGGAGCCGGGCCGGCCGGGCGTCTTGCAAGGAGGCTTCGTGGCATCTCGCGAGGGCGCCTGGCGGATCGACGTGGAACTCGGCGGCAATGCCGACGACAAGATTTCGCGGCGCATCCAGGCCCGCCTCCCCGACCGCGAGCTCGAGCGGCCGAAGCTCGATCGCGGGGCGCTCGATCAGCTCGCGACCCTCTCCGGCGGATCGGCCCACTATCTCGCGCAGGCATCTTGGTCGCCCGATGACTCCCGCGCGCTGGCCGCACGGATTCCCGACCGCTCGCGCCGCGAATACGAGACCGGCGCGGCCGACGGCGGCTTCAAGCGCGGTCTCAATACGATCTTGCTCGCCCTCGGCGCGGGGCTTTTGTGCTGCGAATGGATCGTGCGCCGCCTCGTGAAACTCGCCTGATGCCAAGCCGAACAGTCCTCGAGGATCCTCTCCACGTGTCGTCGCTCGCTCCCTCCCCTCCTGAATCGCCCAGCGCGGCCCCGGGCGCCGCGACCGCGGCGGCGCGCGAGGGGCTCGAGACGCTGCGGCGCTTGCTCGACGGCCTGCGGCGGCAGACGCGGAGGTGGATCTGGATCGAGTCGCTGGCCCTCGTCTGCCTGGCCGGCGCCGCGGTCTTCTGGGGGTCGCTTGCGCTCGACTGGCTGCTCGAGCCCCCCGCCTGGGTGCGCGGGGCGGCGGCCGTGGCCGTGGGTGTCGGGCTGCTCCTGCTCCTGCGGGGCAAGCTCTTTTCCCGGCTCGCGGCGCCGCTCGAAGACGCGTCGCTCGCCACGCTCGTGGAACGCGCGCATGCGGGATTTCGCGACAGCCTTTCCACCGCGATCGAGCTCTCGCGGGAGCCGCACGATGACATCGACGCGGCGCTCTTCAGCCGCACGGTCGACGAGGCCGTGGCGGTGGCGGGGAACGTGCGGCCTGCGGCGTTCTTTCGCCGCCGGCGGCTCGTGGGGCTGGCGCTCGCGGGGCTCGCCGCCGCGGCGAGCATCGGCGGCCTCGCGGTGGCGCGGCCAGCCGTGGCCGACCTCTGGGTGCGCCGGATGGTCTGGCTCGGCGACGAGCCGTGGCCGCGGTCCACGAGCCTTGCGGTGGAGGGCTTCTCGCCGGCGGGCCGCCGCAAGGTGGCCCGCGGCAGCGATGTCGAGATCGTGGTCAGGGCCGACGCCAACAAGATCGTCCCGGACGTGGTGGATCTGCGCAGCCGCGGCGACAGCGGCTGGAAGACCGACCGCATGGGCATGCGGGGCGGTGTCGTCGATGGCGCGCAGGCCTTCGGGCACGTGCTCAGGGCCGTCACCGACGACGTCGATCTCGAGATCCGCGGCGGCGACGCGCGGCTGCGGAACCTCCGGCTCGAGGTGGTCGATGCGCCGGCGCTCGAGGCGCTCACGATCGGTTACACGCTGCCGGCCTACCTCGGCGGTGGTCAGCGGCAGGTCGCCGCGTCGCGGATCGTGCAGATTCCGCGCGGCTCGACGGTCGACATCGCCTGCACGTCCACGAAGCCGCTCTCCGCGGCGACGATCACGGCGATCGCTGAAGCGGGCGAGGAGACGCTCGCCACGATGCCGAACGCCAATGCCGATGGCGGCCGTCAGATCGCCGCCCGGCTGGAGCGGCTCGAAGGGGAGCGCACGTTCGTCGTGCGGCTCACCGATACCGACGGGCTCGTGAATCGCGAGCCGATTTCGTTCGTGCTCGCGGCCGTGCCCGACGAACCCCCGAGTGTCGCGGTGCGGATGCGGGGCATCTCCACCGCCGTCACGCCACGGGCCACGATTCCGCTCGAGGGCACGGTCGCCGACGATCACGCGCTCGCGGCGGCGGCGGCGACGCTCTCGGTCGCCGGCGGCTCCACGGCCACGCTGCCGATCGCCTTGCCGGCTGGAGATGGGGCGATCGTCGAGATGACGGCCGAGCGGCCCTTCCGCGTGCCTCTCGAACCGCTGGCGCTCGCGCCGGGCGGGAAGCTCTCGCTGGTGGTGACTGCCGAGGATCGCTGCACGCTCGACGGCGGGCCGAACAAGGGGGCGGGCGATGCCTGGACGCTCGATGTCGTCACGCCGGAGGCGCTCGTCGCCATGCTGGAAGCCCGCGAGATCATCCTCCGCCGACGCTACGAAAGCTGCATCGCCGATCTCACGCAGGTGCGCGACCGCGTGGCAAACGCCGGATCGCGTCCCGCAGACACCGCTGCGGGCAACGCGGCTGGAAGCGGCGACTCCGAGTCGTCGGCCGCCGCGCGGCTCGGCGAGGCGGCGGCCCGGGCTGCCGGCGAGACCGCGGAGATCGCCGAAGCCTTCCGGATGATCCAGGTGGAACTCGGCAACAACCTCTTGCTCACGCCTGAGCTCGAGGCCAGGCTCGTGACGCAGATCGCCGATCCGCTCGCCGCCATCGCCGCCAAGGATCTGCCCGGGCTCACGGCCGCCTGCCGCTCCGGCATCGGCCGGCCCGGGCTGGTGCAACGCGCCGACGACGTGTTGGCCCGCATGCGGTCGGTCCTCGATAAGATGATGGAGCTCGAATCGTTCAACGAGGTGGTGGAGCTGCTGCGCGGCATGATCCGCACACAGGAGGAGATCCGGGCGGAGACGCTCAAGCGGCAGAAGCAGCGGGCCCGCGAGGCGCTCGGAGAGCCCTGAGTCGGAGAGCTACGAGAAGGGCGCAACCATGAAAGCGATCTGGCAGACGCGAGACCACGGCCGGAGGGCGGCACGAGCGGTGGCGGTCCTGGCGGTCTTGGTGAGCGGGGTTGGCGGTAGCCTTTGCGCCGCCGCCGACGAGCAGAAGGCCGCCGATGCGGCGGCGCTCGCCGCGCGCGAGCAGGCGATCGTGGAGCAGTTCAACGAGCTGGAGAAGACGTTTCTGCGGCTGGCCGATCTGCTCTCCGCGAGCGACCCGCGGCGGTCGGCGCTGCTCAGGAGCGTCTTCGAGCAGGCCCGCGAGCAGGAAGTCGGCGATCGGCTCGACCTGATCGTGCAACTCCTCGAGAAGGGGCAATTGCTCAAGGCCGGAGCCGGGCAGGCCACGGCGCTCGAGAAGCTGCGGGAGTTGCTCGATCTGCTCGAGTCGGGCGACAGCGGCCGGCAGCTCGCCAACACCAAGCAGGAAGTGAAGCAGTTTCTGGCCCGGCTTTCGAAGGCGATCGCGCGGCAGCGCGACATCGAAGGCTCGACGGAGGCCGGCGCCGATGCCGAGAAGCTCGCCCAGCGGCAGGAGGCGCTCGCGGAGGAGACTGAGACGCTTGCCCGCGAGATCGACGGCTTCGCGAAGCGGATGGATGCCCGCGACCAAGGGGGAAAGCCCGCCAGCGACAGCCCGTCGCAGGAGCAGGGGGGCGAATCGCAGCCGTCGGCAGGGGAGTCGGACGGCGACGGCGGCAAGAAGGAATCGGAAGACGGCGGCAAGAAGGAGTCGGACGACGGCGGGAAGAACAAATCGGACGATGCGAGGAAGAAGGAATCGGACGACGGTGACGACGAGGCATCCCGGGCCCGCCGCACGAAGCGGCGGCTGGAGGCCGCGAAGGACAGGATGCGGAAGGCCCGCGAGCAACTCGACGACGCCAAGCGGCGCGACGCCCGCGCCGAACAAGAGAAGGCGATCGAGGAGCTCGAGACGGCCCGCGCCGAGCTCGAAGAGATCCTCCGGCAGATGCGGGAGGAGGAGGTGGAGCGGCTGCTCGTGCAGCTCGAGGCCCGGCTTCGCGCCATGCTGCGATCCGAGAAGGCGGTGTTCGCCGGCGTCGAAAAGCTCGCCGCAGAGCCGATGCCGCTCACCCGCGAGGGGCAATTGGAGGCCGCCAGGCTGAGCCGCGAGCAGGCAGGCATCGGCAACGAGGCTTCGAAGGCGCTCGTGCTCATCCGTGACGACGGCTCCGCCGTCGCGATCCCCGAAGCGCTCGAGCAGATGCGGGATGATTCAGCGCAGGCGACGGCCCGCCTCGCGCGGGGCGATGTCGGCGGCACCACCCGCGGCATCCTGCAAGACATGATCGCCAATCTCGAGGAGATGCTCGGCGCGCTCGAGAAGGCGCAGCGAGAGCAGCAGGCCCGGCAGCAGCAGGGACAATCGGGTGGTCGCCCCGCCGACCCCGGGGAGCAGCCGCTCGTCGACAAACTGTCCGAGCTCAAGATGATCCGCGCCCTCCAAATGCGGGTGAACATGCGGACGAAGCGGTTCTCGCAACTGCTCGTGGAGGGGGTCGAACGGGCGGAGGAGCCGGAGCTCGTCGAGGCGCTCGCGCGGCTCGCCGAACGGCAGCAGAAGATCGAGCGTGCGGCCCGCGACATCGTCACCGGCCGAACGGAGTGAGGCTGCGCCGAATCGCGGCGGAGACGCCGCCCTGGGAAAAATCGGGCGTTTGCCCGGAGCGTGCCGGAATGCCGGAGCGCGGGTATGATTGGTCTGCGGCGACGCGACCGGTGTCGCCATCTCTTTTCCGAGGATCCTCGACCGCATGGCACCGTCCAAGCTGACCTTCGCGGTGTGCTTCGTCTCGGCCGCCGTCGCCGCCTGCCCGAGGATCGAGGCGGCGCCCGCCACCGTCTCGGCAGCCGCTCCGGCCGCCGATGCCGAATTCGCGCGGGAGCCTTCCTGGACGCCGCCGACGGAAGCTGACGTCCGTCGCCGAGTGCTCGAATGGCTTGCCTCCTCGAACGCCGCGGCGGACGTGGCGAATCTCCAGCGGGATGCCTGGCCGGAGCCGGCCGCGACGACCGCAGCCGCCGACGACCTGCTCGACCGCGTGATGGCCACGTTCACGGCGGTCGATCCACGGTGCGCGGCGCTCCGCGGCGATCTCGATGCCGACCGCAGCTGGCTCGACGCGGAGGGGGGCGACTTCCAGCGCGATGCCGTGAAGCTCTGGCTCGGTCGCGAGTTGGTGCGAGACGATCGGTTCGACGACGCCCTCGCGCTTCTCGTCGGTCTCGATCCCGCTGTGGCGGTCGATCCCGCGGCCCTGCTCTTTCACCGCGCGGCCTGTCAGCATTGGCTGCTCGATGCCGACGCCGCCATCGACTCGCTCGACAAACTGCTCGAACGCGCGGGCGGCATCCCGGTGCGCTACGAGCGGCTGGCGCGGCTGATGCGGGCCGACATCACGGCGCTCGAGGATGAATCGCTCGACCACATCGCAAGGCGGATGCGCGACGTCACCCGCAGGCTCGACCAAGGGCGGGCCGGCCCGCGCACCCGCGAGGTGCAGGACGGCGTGATCGATTCGCTCGACAAGCTGATCGCGGCGATCGAGAAGCAGCAGCAGCAATCCCAGCAACAGGGGGCGTCGGGCGCCGGCGGTGCGGGGCGCGGCGGCGAGGGCAAGCCGATGGAAGACAGCCAGTTGGCCGATGGGAAGGGGGCCGGCGAAGTGGCCCGCCGTGATCTCGGCGACAAGGACGGATGGGGCAACCTACCGCCCCACCAGCGCGACGAGGCGCTGCAGCAGATCGGTCGCGAGTTTCCGGCACACTACCGCGAGGCGATCGAGCAGTATTTCAAGCGGCTCGCCGCCGGCTCGGAGAGCCCGTAGCGGCCCATGCATCCATCCAGCGGCAACTGTTTCGTGGCAATCGCGGTCGTGGCCGCGGCGCTGAGCGTTGGCATCGGCCCCGCGCAGGCTGGCGATCCGCCCGCGCCCGTCTCTCGGGTCGAACTCGAGGACGGCAGCCACGTGGTCGGTGTGCTCGTCAAAGTCGATGCAGCGTCGGTGCTGATCGAGTCCGATGGAGCGCAGCGCAGCCTGCCGATCGCCTCGGTGCGGCGGCTCGAGCGGGGGGCGGCCACGCCTGCGCCGGCTGGCCCGGCCGCGACGCTCACGCTCGTCGATGGCTCGACCCTCGCGGGGAATGATTTCTCCTGGGAAGACGGCGGGGCGACGCTCGTCGGGCCGCAGGGCCGCGTCGAACTGCCGATCGAACGGGTGCGGTCGGTCGCCTGGCGGCAGGCGGATGGCGGTGATCCCGACTGGCTCAGGGCGCTGCCCGAATCGATCGAGAGCGATCTCGTCGTCGTGAAGAAGGGCGACGCCTTCGAATTCGTCGATTGCGCGATCGCGGCGGTGGCGGCCGATGCGGTCTCCGTCGTGCTCGATGAGGAGAAGATCCCGGTGAAGCGGTCGAAGGTAATCGGCCTCCACTGGCTCAGGCCGGCGGCGGATGCGCAGCCGGCGGCCGTCACGGTCGACGTGGCCGGCGGGAGCCTGCGGGCCGATCGCGTGGAGTGGACTCCCGACTCGCTCGTGCTCGATGGCGTGATTCGAATCCCGGCCGGGATGCTCGAGCGGATCGATTTCGCCTCCGGGCGGACGATCCAACTGGCGACCCTCGAGCCGGAGCGGCTCGAGGTGGAGCCGTATTTCGGCGGCCTGGCGAAGGTCGCGGGGCTGTCGGGATTTTTCGCACCGCGGGCCGTTCCTGCCGACCGTGAATTTCCGACGCCGGGCCTGCTCGTGCGGCCGCGGACCGTGGCGGTCTGGCGACTGCCGACGGGCAGCCGCCGACTGCGCACGGCGATCGCGCCGGCCACGAAGACGCCGCACGCGCCGGCGATCGTCGCGATCTCCCTCGACGACCGCGAGGTGTTTCGTGGTCCGGTGACCGCGGAGTCGCCCGCCATGATCGACCTCGATCTCGTCGGTGGCCGTCGGCTCACTCTCACGGTCGACTTCGGCTCGCCGGCCGGATCGGGGCCGGTGCGGCTCGCCGCTCCCGTCATCGAAAAATGAGCATGCACCACCCCTCACTTCGCACCGTGCTTCGCCGGCCGACGTTCTTTCTCGCGCTGGCAGTGGCGGCGGCGTTCGCCGGCGGCGCGACCGTGCAGGCCGAAGAGGTGCCCGCTTCCGTCCGACAGGCTGAACGCGCGAGGATCGCCACGATCGCGAAGGCCGCGCAGGCGGCCGTGGCGATTTTTGCCGGCGAGGCAGGGGGGGGCTCCGGCGTGCTCGTCAGCCCCGACGGCTATGCGCTCACCAACTTCCACGTCGTGCAGCCGGCCGGTGTCGCGATGAAGTGCGGCCTGGCGGATGGCCGCCTCTACGACGCCGTCCTCGTGGGGCTCGACCCCACCGGCGACGTGGCGCTCGTCAAGCTGCTGGGACGCGACGACTTTCCCTACGCCGAACTCGCCGACAGCGATCTGGTGGAGGTGGGCGACTTCTGCTTCGCCGCAGGCAACCCCTTCCTGCTGGCCACCGACTTCCAGCCTTCGATCAGCGCGGGGATCGTGTCGGGTATCCACCGGTATCAGTTCCCTGCCGGCACGATCCTCGAATATGCGGACTGCCTTCAGGTCGACGCGGCGATCAATCCCGGCAACTCCGGTGGCGCGCTGTTCGACGCGCGGGGCCGCGTGATCGGGGTCAACGGCCGGGCGTCGTTCGAGAAGCGCGGGCGGGTGAACGTGGGCGTCGGCTACGCGATCTCCGCCAACCAGCTGCGAAACTTTCTCGGTTTTCTCAAAGGAGGGCGGCTCGTCGATCATGCCACGCTCGGAGCGACCGTCGCGACGGCCGAAGACGGCCGGGTGATGGTCGCCGACATCCTCGAATCGTCCGACGCCTACCGGCGCGGCCTGCGATATGACGACGAAATCGTCTCGATCGCCGGGCGGAACGTGCGGACCGTCAACGCATTCAAGAACGTTTTGGGCACGCTGCCGGCGGGCTGGCGGGTGCCGCTCGTCTTCCGGCGCGCGGGCCGCCGCATGGAAATCCTCGTGCGGCTCGCCGGCGTCCACCGTCAGGCGGAGCTCGCGAAAATCGTCGCCGGCGAGAATCCGGCCGGCGAAGAGCGTGCGCCCGACGAAGCCCCCGAGCCCGGCAAGGATGGAGAACGCAAGGATGCCGATCGCAAGGACCCGCCGCCGCCGCTGCCCGAGGCGGTCCGCGGGCTCTATGTCTCGCGCAGCGGGTTCACCAACCATCACTTCAACGTGGTCGAACGCGACCGCGTCGCTCGGAACATCGTCCAACGTGCGGGCCCCGGCGGCCGCGGAGGCTCCTGGCGGCTTGCCGGCAGGCTCGCCTCCGGCGAGCCCTTCCGCATCGAACTTTCCGACACGAAGGGAATGATCGACCTGCCGACCGGCACGAGCGCCGTCGATGCCACGGGCGAATTGGACGTGAACCCGAGCCCTCCGGGCAGCGGTGGCATGCTGGCCGCGCTGCTGCTCTGGCGGCGCCTGTTGCTCGACGGCCCGCAGCAACTCGGCCGCACCGACTATTGGGGCACGCAGCCGCTCGACCCGATGGCGGTTGGCGAGTTTTCCTCTCCCGTGCTGGTCGACGTGCTCGAGACGGCGGTGGCGGGCGTCGAGGCGCACTTTGCGGTGGCGGGCGATGGCGCGGTCACGGGCATCGATCTTTGGACGGCGCCCGATGCCGATCCCTGCGAGGTCGCATTCAAGTTTCCCGCGCCGGCAGCCGGCCGCGCGGACGGGATGCCGGGCACGATCGAGGTGCGGCACGGAGACAAGGCATTCGGCACGTTCGTGATCGAAGAAGCCGTCTTCGATCCCGTGCCGCCGCAGCGCGAGGCTGTGCCGGCGGCCGAGCCCGGGGAGGGCGCATGATGAGAGGCTTGATCCTGCCGGTCGCGATGCTCGTCGGGCTTTTGCTCCCGTTGTCGCTCTCGCGTGCGCCGATCGCCGCGGCTGCGGCCCCGGGCGAGACGATCGCCGATGCGGCCCGAAAGGTCGTGAAGCTCTATGGGGCGGGGGGCGTGCGCGGGCTCGAGGCCTTTCAATCGGGCATCCTCGTCTCCCCGGATGGCCGGATCGTGACGGTGATGAGCACCGTGCTCGACGCGGACGAGATCACCTGCGTGCTCGACGATGGCCGCCGCTATGCGGCCAAGCTCGTCGGCGTCGATCCCCGTCGCGAACTGGCCGTGCTCGCGATCGAAGCGGAGGACCTCCCGGCCTTCGTGCTCGACGAGGCGGAGCCCGTGCCGCTCGGCACCCGCATCCTCGCGCTTTCGAACCTCTTCGGGGTGGCCGTCGGCGACGAGCGAGTCAGCGCCCAGCACGGCGTGATCGCAGGCCTCGTGCCACTCGAGGCGCGTCGCGGAGCCTACGAGGCCCCCTATCGCGGCGACGTCTACATCCTCGACTGCACGACCAACAATCCCGGCTCGCCCGGTGGGGCGCTCGTCGACTGGCGCGGCCGGCTCGTCGGCATGCTCGGCAAGGAGCTCCGCGCCACGTCCACTGGCATCTGGCTCAATTACGCGCTGCCGGTCGCCGAGGTGTCCCGCGGTGCCAGCGAGGTCGTTTCCGGCGCCGTGTCCCAGCCCGTCACGGCGGCGGCGGAGACGTTCGATCCGGCGGCGCTCGGGGTCGTGTTCGTGCCCGACGTGCTCGACAAGACGCCGCCGTTCATCGAGTCGACGCGGGCCGGCTCCGCGGCGGCGAAGGCGGGGCTTGTGCCCGACGATCTCGTCGTCGCCGTCAACGGCCGCGCGGTCTCGTCGCGGTCGGCCGTTCGGGAGGCGGTCAGCCGCTTGGGCAACGGCGATCCCGTGCGGTTCACCGTGATCCGCGGCGGCGCGATCGTCGAGTGCGACCTCGGCCCGAAGCCACCGGCAGCAGGAACGCCATGACCGCGATCGCAGCGACGTCCGGAACCCTGGGGAGCCTAACGCGGCGTGGCTGCTGGGCCTTTGCCCTCGCGCTCGCCTGCCGAGTGCTCTCCGGCGTTGCCTATGGGGCAGACACCGACACGCTGGGCCTCGACGAGGAGGCTGCGTTCCGTGCGGCCATGGAGCGGGCGGCCCCGTCGGTCGTTCGGATCGAATCGGCCGGCATCTCGGAGGCGGCGCTCGCCGGGCCGGCCGAGGCCTCACCTGCGGCGGGGCCGTCGAGCGGAACGGTGATCGATCCGGAGGGCTGGGTGGTGGCGACGGAATTCGCGGTGCCCAAGGACGCCCCGCAGGCCGTCGTCGTGCTGTCTGACGGCACGCGGCACGCGGCCCGTGCGGTCGGCCGGGATCAATCGCGCGGGCTCGTGCTCTTGAAGGTGGACCTGCCGGCGGGCACGTCTCTCCCGGTCGCCCCGACGGCACCGCGGTCGGATCTCGCCGTCGGGCAATGGACGCTGGCGATCGGCCGCACCCTGAGCACGTCGGCACCAAATGTGGCGATCGGCATCCTCTCGGCGGTGAATCGCGCCTGGGGCAAGGCCGTGCAGACCGACGCCTCGGTGTCGCCGGCAAACTACGGCGGCCCGCTCGTCGACATCGAAGGCCGCGTGATCGGCATCCTGGCGCCGCTGCCGGCCGACACGGCAGGCATGATGGCCGGCACCGAGCTCTACGATTCCGGCATCGGCTTCGCCGTCCCTGGCGACGACATCAGCGCGGTGCTGCCGAGGCTCAAGGCGGGGGAGACGCTGCGTCCCGGCATTCTCGGCATCAGCTATGAATCCCGCGACCCGTTCACCGCGGCCGCGAAGATCGCCTCGTGCAGCCCGGGCTCGCCCGCCGCCAAGGCCGGCCTCCGCGCCGGCGATACGGTCGTCGCCGCAGCCGGGAAGACGGTGACCCGCATCGCCGAGCTGCGTCACGAACTCGCGCCGCGCTATGCCGGCGACACGATCGATCTCGTGGTGGAACGGCCAGCGAAGGAGGGCGGCTCGGAACGGGTGGAGGTCCGGGCGACGCTCGTCGATGCGCTGCCTCCATGGCGCCGGGCGATCCTCGGCATCGTTGCCGAGCGCACGGCCGCCGCCGCAAAGGAGGGCTCGAAGGGCGATCCGGTGCGGGTGCGTTGGCTCTGGCCCGATGGCCCTGCGGCGAAGGCCGGCGTCAGGGCGGGCGACGTGATCGAGTCGGTCGCGCTCCGCCGCGGCGAAGACGGGATCGAGCCCGAACCGCTGCCCGTCGGTTCACCGGAGGTGCTCGCTGGCTTTCTCGGCGGCGTCGAGATCGGCGCGACCGTGCGGCTCGTCGTTCGTCGCGACGCCGAAGTCCTGCCGATCGACATCGCCACCGTCGCGGTCGCCGGCGCGCCGCCGGCCGCCGTGCCGCCGCTACCGGGAGCCGCTGGAGCGCGGGCCAAGCGGCTCGAGGCGCCCGAAGTGGCCAAGCCGCCCCTCGCAGTCCTCCCCGATGGCGACACCAAGCAGCCGCTCGGTGTGCTCGTCTATTTCGGTCCTCCACCCGGGGCCGTCGATCCGCAGGCCGGCGGTCGCAAAGGCGGGACCGATGCCGCCAACGCGTTCGCCGAACCCTGGAAGGCAGCGGCCGCACGGCACGGTGTCGCCGTGATCCTGCCGGCTGCGGATGATCCCCAGCGCTGGACTCGCGGCGACATCGCCGCCGTCGCGAGGGCCATCGACTCGCTCGCCTCACGCCGGCCGATCGATCGATCGCGGGTGGCCTTCGCCGGCCGCGGGGCAGGCGGGGCGTTCGCGTTCATCGCAGCCGAGTCGCTCGGGCCGGCAGCCCGCGGCGTGGCGATCCTCGACTCGGCGCTGCCGCGACAGGCCGCGATCGAGCGGGCCGAGCCGGGCCGCAGCCGCTGGGTGCTCTTCGGCCAGTCGGCCGCACAGCCTTTGCCGCGGATCGCCGCCGATCGGCAGAGGCTGGCCGACAACGGCTTCCCTGTCGGCATGCTCGCCGAGATGCTCGGCGATGCGGTGCCGGCCGAGGCGCTCTGCGCCTGGGTCGAGTGCTTGGGCGTGCTGTAGGCAAAAAGGTGTCAGGACTCTTTTCCGGTCAACGAGTGTTCGTTCCCGAAAAAGGTGGGACGGAAAAGAGTCCTGACACCTTTTTGCCGGTCGTGTTTGCCGACGAGCATGTCGTCGTGGTCGACAAGCCTGCGGGCGTGCCGAGCGTGCCGGCGCGGTCGCGGCTCGATCCGCCGAGCGTGGTGGAGCGGCTGGCGGCCGATTGGGGGGCTCTCGAGGCGGCCCATCGGCTCGACCGCGATACCTGCGGACTCGTCGTCTACGCCCGCACGCCCGCGGCCCGCGCCGCGCTCGGCCGGGCATTCGAGTCGCGGCTGGTGCGGAAGCGGTATCTGGCCGTCGTGCATGGCGGGCCGCCGACCGCCGAGGGCGTCGTGCACCTGCCGCTCGCCGATGACCCAACCGCGCCGCCGCGAAAGCGCATCGATCCAACCGTCGGCCGGCGGGCGACGTCGCGTTGGCGGCGGCTGGCCGTTGCGGCCAATGCCACGGCGGCGACGAGCCTGCTCGCGCTCGAGCCGGTCACGGGCCGCTCGCACCAGCTCCGCGCCCATCTCGCCTGGCTTGGTGCGCCGATCGTCGGCGATCGTCTTTATGCGCGAGGCGGCCACTGCGTCGGTGCGGTCTGCTGCCCGCTTGCGCTCTGCGGCGTCGCGATCGATTTTCCCCATCCGCACGATGGCCGGCGGATTGCGCTGGCCGCGACCATCCCGGCGACAGCGCCGTGGACGCTCTTCGACGCCGCGTGCTACGCCGTCGGCTCGAGCGCCGACCCACTCACCTGCGACCAGTAGCGGGAGAATCGGCCCAGGTCTTTGACCCGCGAGCGGTCGCAGAATCGCGGCCATGAAGCCACGGCGACGGGCAGGCCGGGGAAGAGCGTCTCCGCGGCGTGGCGGACTCGCGGGCAGGGCGTCTCGGCGACGGCGACGTGATCGCAATCGTGTGCCCGCGCCCGCACGGCGAGCACCTCGACCGGATCCCCGAGGTGCACCTCGACCTCGGGCACGTCGGCGAGGCATTCGAAGATGAACGCAAGCCGTTTGAGCGTGGGCCGCTCTTCCGCGAGCCACGCCGGGTCGATCACGAAGAGACGCGGCGCGGCGGCATGGGCGGTTGCGGCCGGGCTTTCCGCGGAAAGCGAGTCGAGCGTGAGCCAGATGAGCGGCCGACGGCCCGCCGCCGATGTGCCACCCGGAAGCCACGGGGGCGCAGGGCGGATGCGCAGGGGCTGACGCGAGGGCGCCGCCGGCTCCGGCTGGAACAGCCGCGCGGCGAGCTCGTCGTAATCCCCCTCCACGTCGCAGCTGCCGATCAGGGGGCAGCGGCTGCAGTGCACGCCGTCGGTGAAGGACTCGAGATTCTCACGGTTGAAGATGTAGGGCTTCGCCGAAAACGTGCCGGCCACCCATTGCCAGGAGAGATGGTTGCTCGCCGGATCACCATCGAGCAGGTGCTCGAGAAACCAGTCGGCCCCCGCCTGCCAGCGGACGCCCCTCACATGCACGAGCCAGCTGGCTAGCCACATCCGTTCGTGGTTGTGGAGCCACCCGGTGTCGTGAAGCCGGCGCACGAAGGCGTCGATGCACTCCATGCCGGTGGCGGCGGCCAGGACGTCTTCCGGCACGCGGCCGCTGCCGCCGGAGCGGGGCAGGGCGGCGGGCGGCTCGATCGACTCACGAATCCGGTCGCCGAGCGCCGCATGGACCTGCCGCCAGTAGTCGCGCCAGCCGAGCTCCGACACGAGCTTCGTGGCATCGTCCGGGCACCGCGCGAGGCCAATCGCGCGATCCCGAACTTCCGCGAGCGAGACGACACCGTGCCGAATCCACGGCGAGAGGCCCGTCACCGCACCGGCCACGTGGTTGCGGGTGCGGGCGTAGGCCACCGGGTCGATCGCTGCCATCCGCGCGACCGCCGCCCGCCGCCCGCCGCGAATCGGCATGCCGACCACGCTCGCGTGCGACTGCCCCCGATCCGCCTCAGGGATCGCGCGTGCGAGTTCGGCCACGAGCCGTTCGCGGTCGCAGCCCAGCAGGTGCCCAAGATCGATCATGAACACATCATAGGCATCGGTAGGGTGGCCTTCAGGCTGCCGAACGTAGGACAGGCCTCCGTGCCTGTCTGCGGAACGGAATCAGCGGATCCAGATCCGCTTGTGGAACAAGCGGTCTACGAGCGGCAGGCTGAAGCCTGCCCTACTTGCCGCTTTCCTGGGCAAGGCCATGCGCGGAAATTGTGCCGGCGGTGCTCTGTCGCGGCGAACCGCAGGTCACCGAGAATATTTTTTGCTCGATCAAGAACGTGAAAAATCGATGAAAAAACAGGCGAAATCAGTAGTTGCGGGAGGAAGGCCCGCGGACGGTGAACGGTCGTCGGCACCGCTCTGGCACGCGTTTTGCCCTCAGGGTTTCGGCGACGGGCACTCAGGGCGTCCCTGGTGCTCGGCGGCGATTCGCTGCGGAGGCGATCGCCGCCGAATGCTTCCTCTCTTCCTTCTGGAGTCGCACGATGCGGTCAATTAGGCGGATTTCTCCCTGTCTCCTCCCGGCGCTGATCGTCGGGGCTTGTTTGTTCACCGGTGCTTTCTCCGGGTCTTTTGCGTTCGCAGAAGACGCGGCGGTCGCGGCTGCGACCCCCACGCCCCCTGCGCCGCCGACCACCGACGAGATCGTCCCGAAGCTCTGGATGGCCGCCGACACCGTCTGGGTGCTCGTCTGCGGCATGCTCGTCTTCTTCATGAACCTCGGCTTCGGCTGCGTCGAGAGCGGTTTCGCCCGCTCGAAGAACGCGGTCAACATTCTCTCCAAGAATTTCGTGGTCTTCGCCGCCACGTCCCTCGCCTACTGGCTCATCGGCTGGGACCTGATGTTCGGCTCGGGTGACGGCGCCTGGATCGGCAACTCCGGTTCCTGGATGGTCGGCGGGCTCGACAACAGCCCGGCCGTCGGTGACAAGTATCAGGGCGTCTACGGGGCCCTCAGCTGGGCGAGCGTGCCGCTCTGGACGAAGTTCTTCTTCCAGCTCGTCTTCGCCGGCACCGCCGCCACGATCGTGTCGGGCGCCGTCGCCGAGCGAATCAAGTATCACACCTTCATCCTCTTCAGCTTCCTGATGGCGCTGGTCATCTATCCGGTGACCGGCCACTGGGTCTGGGGCTTCGGCTGGCTGGCCAAGGACTGGAATTTCTGGGACTTCGCCGGCTGCACCGCCGTACACTCGGTCGGTGGCTGGGCGGCCCTCACCGGCGCCCTCATCCTCGGCCCCCGCATCGGCAAGTATTCGGCTGATGGACGCGTGCAGGCGATCCCGGGCCACAACATGATGGCCGCCTTCATCGGCTGCCTCGTGCTCTGGTTCGGCTGGTTCGGCTTCAACCCGGGCAGCACGTTTGGCGTGGCCGCCGACGGCGGGGCGCTCGCCGCCCAGGTCGCCGTGAACACCAACATGGCCGCGGCCGCGGCGACGCTCACGGCCACAGCCACGGCATGGCTGCTGCTCGGCAAGCCCGACATCGGCATGACGCTCAACGGCTGCCTTGCCGGCCTCGTCGGGATCACGGCCAGCGCCGCCTTCACCAACATCACCTGCTCGGCGATCATCGGCGCGATCGCCGGCGTGCTGGTGGTGCTCTCGGTGCTCTTCTTCGACCGGATCCGTGTCGACGATCCGGTGGGGGCCACGAGTGTGCACCTCGTGTGCGGCATCTTCGGCACGCTCTGTGTCGGATTGTTCACGACGAGCGACCTCACCGGCACCGTCGCGAACACGCCGTTCGGCTCGGCCGCCGTCGGCGGCCCTGCCGCGGGGCTCTTCTTCGGCGGCGGCACCAAGCAACTGATTGCCCAACTCGTGGGCGTGCTGGCTGTCGGTGCCTACGTCGTCCCGGTTTCGGCGATCGCCTGGCTCATCCTCAAGTCGCTGGTCGGCCTGCGTGTCGCCCCGCAGGAGGAAATCGAGGGCCTCGACATCGGCGAGCACGGCAACGAGGCCTACCACGGCTTCGTGATGGTGCGGACCGAGTAACCGTCCAGAAGGATGCCCCAACGGCTTGGGTGGGCACTCCGCCTAGCTCACCCAGGCCGGGGCATTCTGGATCAACGCCCGCCGGGGCCATGCATGGCCCCGGCGTTGGTGTTTCGTAGGACAGGCTTCAGCCTGTCACACATTTCCCTGTGCTTTCGGTCGCAGCCCGCTACGATGGGGCAACTCGGCGGAGCCCCATGACGTGAAACTCATCATTGCGATCATCCAGCCCAACAAGCTCGAAAGCGTCAAGCAGGCGCTCTCGGAGGTGGAGGTGTTTCGGCTGACGGTGCTCGACGTGCAGGGCTTCGGCCGTCAGCGAGGCCACGCCGAAACGTACCGCGGCCACGAGATCGCGGTGAATCTCCTGCGAAAAGTGCAGCTCCAGATCGCCGTGAACGACGATTTCGTGGAGCCGACGATCGCCGCGATCGTGAAGGGCGGCCGCTCGGGCGAAACCGGCGAGATCGGCGACGGCAAGATATTCGTGCTGCCGATGGACGAGTGCGTCCGCATCCGCACCGGCGAGCGCGGCTGCGAGGCGATCTAGGTTCACGGCTGTTCGTAGACCGCTTGCCCGCTCTCGCCCAACCCGGCTTCGGGTGACCCGTACCCCGTCGCCGGACGTTCGCTACGGACATCCTGTCCTTCGCTCACTCGGATGCTGACGGCGCTTCGCCATCCTGGCTCCGCTTGTCAGCATACGCCGGCTCCCGGGGTACGGGTCGCCCGAAGCCTCGCCCCTCTCGTAGGACAGGCGTCTCCGCCTGTCTGGGACAGGCACAGAGGCCTGTCCTACTAGACAGCGGGTAGGCACGGGGCTGCCTGTAGCCTCTCGCGGGCTAGGCCCGTTGAGGCTTACGGGCTAGGCCCGCTGAGGATGGATCCGCGGCTGGCCGCCGAGGGCGAGGCGGTTGATGGCGGCGAGGAAGGCCTTCGCCGAGGCTTCGAGTGAATCGGTGGACACGCCGCGGCCGCGCTGCTGCTGCCCGGCGTATTCGAGCTCCACGGTCACCTCGGCCTGGGCGTCTTTGCCGACCGTCACGGCCTGCACGCGGAAATCGCGGCAGACCGTCGTGATGCCGGTGATCTTTTCGATCGCCAGGAAGATGCCGTCGATCGGGCCGTCGCCGGCCGCGATCGTTTCCACCTTCGGCACGCCGTTTTGCAGCACCCGCAAAGTCACCGTCGGCGCCGAGCCGCTCGCGCAGGAGAGCGTGTAGCTGTCGAAGACATACTGCTCGGGCAACGAGGAGAACTGCTGCTCGCAGAGGGCCGCGATGTCGCCGTCGTAGATCTCCTTCTTGCGGTCGGCGAGCACCTTGAACCGCTCGAAGACGGTCTGCAGCTGCTCCGGCGAGAGCTGGTAGCCGAGGGCCTTGGCTCGGTCGGCGAGCGCCGCCCGGCCGCTGTGCTTGCCGAGCACGAGATCGGTGCGCTCCAGGCCCACGTCTTCGGGCCGCATGATCTCGTAGGTGCGCCGTTCCTTGAGCATGCCGTCCTGATGGATGCCGGCCTCGTGGGCGAAGGCGTTCCTGCCGACGATCGCCTTGTTGCGCGGCACCTGGATGCCGGTGATGTTGGCGACGAGGCGGCTCGTGGGGACGAGCTTCTGCGTCACGATCCGCGTGTCGACCTGGAAGTAGTCGCGCCGCGTCCGCAGCGCCATCACCACCTCCTCCAGCGAGCAGTTGCCCGCCCGCTCGCCGATCCCGTTGATCGTGCATTCCACCTGGCCGGCCCCGGCCTCGACGGCGGCGAGGCTGTTGGCCACGGCCAGCCCGAGGTCGTCGTGGCAGTGGACGCTGATCACGGCCTTGTCGATGTTGGGCACGCGGTCGCGCAGGCTCTTGATCACGTGGTGCATCTGCGTGGGCGTGGCGTAGCCCACGGTGTCGGGGATGTTCACGGTCGTGGCCCCGGCGTCGATCACCGCCTCGACCACGCGGCAGAGAAAGTCGATCTCCGTGCGGGCGGCATCCTCGGGCGAAAACTCGATGTCGGGGCAGCGCGAGCGGGCCCGCTTCACGCCGGCGACGGCGCGGGCGACGACCTCGTCTTCGTTCATCCGCAGCTTGAACTCGCGGTGGATCGAGCTCGTCGCGAGAAACACGTGGATCCGCGGCTGGCGGGCATGCTGGAGCGCCTCCCAGGCGCGGTCGATGTCGGCGTCGCTGCAGCGGGCCAGGCCGCAGACGGTGGCGCCGTCGACGGCCGCGGCGATCTCGCGCACGCTCTGGAAATCGCCTGGCGAGGCGATCGGAAAGCCCGCCTCGATGATGTCCACGCCAAGGGCTACGAGCGCCTGCGCGATCTCCATCTTCTCGGTGAGGTTCATGCTCGCGCCGGGCGATTGCTCGCCGTCGCGGAGGGTGGTGTCGAAGATGCGGATGGTGCGGGGCGTCGTCATCGGGAGTGCCAAAAAGGCCGGTGTCGCGGCGGAAACGGCCGCATGGGGAAGACCGTCAGCGTATCCGGCTTTCCGAGCCTTGTGTAGACTTGGACCCGACCGACCCTCCGACAGGCCGTTGTGCCCATGGCGACCCTTTCTTCCACCGACACGCTGCACGGCAAGGGCGAAAACCCTCATGCAGCCGGCCGCGTCCGGCTCGGGCGTTCGCTCGTGGGGATGGCGTTCCTGGTGGCGGGAGTCGCCGCCTGGTGGTGGCTGACCACGCATCACTTCGGCGGCGTGGAGGACCATGCGGCCGACGCCGGCAGCGCGCCGGTGGCTCCGGCCGAACCGCCTTCGTCGATGATGGTCACGCTCGCCCCGGCCTCCGGCGGCGAGGAGATCGAGACGGTGCCGGTCGAGACCCGCCAGCTCCGCGATCATCTGACCGTCCCCGGCCGGCTCGACTACGACGCCCGTTACCGTCTGGATTACGAGTCGCCCGTGAACGGCATCGTCTCGCAGGTGTTCGTGCAGGTGCGGCAGACCGTCAAGAAAGGCGATTCGCTCGCCGCGGTGTCGAGCCCCGAGGTGGGCATGGCCCGCGACGAGGTGCGCAAGCGCGAGGATGACCGGCAGATCGAGAAGAAGAACGCCGATTGGGCCGACACGATCGCCGACAACGTCGCGGCGCTCCTCGAGGTGCTCGCCACCCATCCGCCGCTCGAGACGATCGAGCGGCAGTTTCGGGACCGCGTGCTCGGAGCCTATCGGGAGAAGATCCTCGCGGCCTATTCGCGGCTCTTGTTCGTCGAGAAGGTCGACGCGAGCACGAAGCAACTGGGGGAGGGGGGCGTGCTCTCCGGGCGGATCATCGAGGAGCGAACGAGCAATCTCGAGGTCGCGAAGGCGAATTTCACCGCCGCCTGCGAGGAGGCGAAGTTTCTCACCCGCCAGGAACGCGATCGCGCCAGGGCGGCACTCGCTCAGGCCGACCGGCTCGTGCAGATCTCGAAGGAAAACCTGCGGACGCTCGTCGGCAGCAAGCTCGATGCGGACGTCGGCGGCCAGGGGGCTGCCGGCGGAGTCGCCGACGCCGATGGCGAGGAGGGACGGGAGGCGGCCAGCGGGCT
Organism: Pirellulales bacterium; assembly: GCA_044342075.1. Classification (GTDB taxonomy): domain Bacteria; phylum Planctomycetota; class Planctomycetia; order Pirellulales; family UBA1268; genus RGVT01. The sequence goes on along the minus strand of JBIIQM010000010.1, from coordinate 23,968 downwards.
CAGCGCCCTGGTTTTGCGGACGCCCTTCGACGGCATCGTGGAAGACATCTTCGTGGCCCGCGGCGAGCGGGTGCAGGCGGGCGACCGGCTCTTCGTCGTGGCGGACAACACGACGCTCTGGGTGCGGGCCCAGATCCACGAGCGGCAGTGGACGACGGTGGAGGTGGCGGAGGGTCAGGAGGTGCGGGTAAACGTGCCCGGCGCCGCCGACCACGACACGACCGCCCGCATCAACCACGTCGGCGCAACTGTCGAGGCCGATTCGCGGAGCGTTCCGCTCGTGGCCGAACTGAAGAACGACGACGCCCACTACAAGCCAGGCATGTTCGTCTGGGTCGATCTGCCGCAGGGGCAGATGCGTTCGGCGCTCGCCGTGCCCGAGGCGGCCGTGCTGCGGCATGAAAACGTCGCCTTCGTCTTCGTGAAGGAAGGCGACGGCCGCTACCGCCGCGTCGACATCGAGCCCGGCATCACCGGCGACGGGTTCGTCGAAGTGAAAAAGGGACTCGAGCTCGGCCAGCAGGTGGTGTCGCGCGGGGCATTCCTCCTCAAGAGCGAACTGCTCTTGGAGGATCAGCAATAACGGCGCGGGGCCGGGCGGCCGCGGCGGCAAAGGAGTCGGTTCGTGCTCTCAGGCGTCATCGAGTGGTCGCTCGCCAACCGGGCGATGGTCATCGCGCTTTTCCTCCTCATGGCGCTCGGCGGTCTCTACGCCGCCACGCAGATCCCCGTCGATGCGGTTCCGGACCTCGTCAACATCCAGGTGCAGGTCGTGACGGAGGTGGGCACGCTGCCGCCGCTCGAGGTGGAGCGGCTCGTCACCTACCCCGTCGAGCTGGCCGTGAGCGGCCTGCCCGACGTGGAGGAGACCCGTAGCATCTCCCGCCTCGGCATCTCGCTGGTGACGATCGTCTTTCGCGAGGGTACCGACATTCTCCGGGCCCGTCAGCTCGTCGCCGAACGGCTGCCGGCCGCGCGGGCCGGGATGTCCATCGACGGCGTCGATCCGCAGTTGGGCACGCTCTCGACGGCGCTCGGGGAGATCCTGCAATTCGAATTGCGGGGCAAGGGCGTGAGCCCGATGGAGCTTCGCAGCATCCTCGAGTGGGACATCGCGCCGGTGATGCGGACCGTGCCGGGCGTCACCGACATCAACAGCCACGGCGGCTTCGCCAAGAGCTACGAGGTGCAGATCGACCCCGATCGGATGTCGTCGCACGGCATCTCGCTCGGCGAGGTGCTCGCCGCCCTCGAACGCAACAACACGAGCACGGGCGGCGGCTACATCGTGAAGAATGGCGAGCAGCGGTTCATCCGCGGCGAGTCGCTGCTCGGCAATGTCGAAGACATCGAGAAGGTGGTCGTTCGCAGCCCCGCGGGGGGCGTGCCGGTGCTGATCCGCAACATCGGCGCCGTGAAGATCGCGCCACTCGTGAGGCAGGGGGCCGCCACCCGCGACGGCCGCGGGGAGATCGTCACCGGCATGGTGATGATGATCCGCGGTGAAAACAGCCGCCGCGTGGTGACCGCCGCCAAGGAGAAGCTGGAGGAGGTTCGCCGCACGCTGCCCACCGGCGTCGATTTGGAGATCCTGTACGACCGCTCCGACCTGATCGCGCGCACGCTCGACACGGTGCTCCACAACCTCGCGGAGGGGGGGCTTTTCGTGATCGGCGTGCTGCTCGCGCTCCTGGGCAACGTGCGGGCAGGAATCATCGTGTCGCTGGCGATTCCGCTCTCGATGCTCTTTGCCGCCAACATCATGTGGGCCGTGGGAATCCCTGCGAGCCTGATGAGCCTCGGCGCGATCGACTTCGGCCTCGTCGTGGACAGCTCCGTGATCATGGTCGAGAACTGCGTCCGCCGACTGGGCCTCGCCTCCCCGACGGCCTCGAAGCTCGACGTCGTCCGCGATGCCGCGATCGAAGTCCGCGGGCCGACCATGTTCGGCGAGCTCATCATCGCGATCGTCTACCTGCCGATCCTGTTTCTCGAGGGAACGGAGGGAAAGCTCTTTCGGCCGATGGCGCTGACCGTGCTCTTCGCGCTCGCCGGGTCGCTCGTGATCTCCCTCACGCTGATGCCGGTCTTGGCGGCCACCGTGCTCTCCCGCGAGGAGGAGCACGAGCCGTTCATCATGCGGATGTTTCACCGGGCCTACCATCCGCTGGCGAAGTTCGCGATCCACCATCCGGTCTTGATCTCGCTGGCCGCGGCCGGCCTGGTGGCGGCGAGCATTCCGGTGGCCCTGCGGCTCGGGGCCGAATTCATGCCGCGGCTCGACGAGGGGGATCTGCTCGTCGAGGTCGTGCGGCTGCCGAGCGCCACGCTCGAGGATTCCGTGCCGCTCACGACCCGGATCGAGAAGGCCCTCGGTAGCTTCCCGGAGGTGCGGACGGTCTTCTGTAAGACGGGGCGGCCCGAGATCGCCAACGACATCATGGGCGTGCAGCAGACGGATGTGTGGGTGATGCTCAAGCCGCGTTCGCGCTGGCCGGAAAACATCTCCCGCGACACGCTCATCGAGCGGATGTCGCAGGCGCTATCGGCGGCCGCGCCCGGAGCTAATTTTGGCTTCAGCCAGCCGATCGAGATGCGCGTGGACGAGCTCGTGGCGGGCGTGAAGGCGGATGTGGCCGTGCTCGTCTATGGCGACGATCTCGACCGGCTGGGCAACATCGGCAAGAAGATCGAGGATGTCCTCCGCGACATCCCCGGCGCCGCCGACGTGCGGGCCGATTGGCAGGCCAACGTGCCGACGCTGCGGGTCGATGCCCGGCAGGACCAGCTTGCGCGTCATGGAATCGACGGCATCGAGGTGATGCGCACGGTATCGGCGATGGGCGGCATCCAGACCGGCGTGGTCTACGAGGGGCGGCCGCGGTTTCCGCTGATGGTGAAGTTTCCGAGCCAGTGGCGCGAGAGCGAGGATCTCGTGGCGCAGATCCCGGTCGAGGCGACGGGGGGGCGGCCCGTCCCGCTCGGCGAACTCGCCGACATCCGGATCGAGGAGAGCCCCCCTTCGATCGAGCACGAAGACTCCCGCCGGCGCACGTTCGTCTCGGCCAACGTCCGCGGCCGCGACGTCGCCAGCTTCGTGCAGGAGGCGCAGAAGCGGATCGCCGCGCAGGTGAAGCTGCCCCCCGGCTACACGATCGCCTGGGGGGGCGACTTCGAAAACCTGCTCTCCGCCAGCCGCCGGCTCGCGCTGATCACGCCGCTCGTGCTCGGGCTGATCGCGATGCTCCTCTACTCGAGTTTCAAGTCGTTTCGGCTCGCGTCGCTCATCTTCTTCGCGGTGCCGGTGGCGGCGTCGGGGGGCATCGCGGCACTGGCCCTGCGCGGGATGCCGTTCTCGATCGCGGCCGGCGTGGGGTTCGTGGCGCTCTTCGGCGTGGCGGTGCTCAACGGGCTCGTCTGGGTGTCGGGGGCGGAGCATGCGAGGCAGGGCGGCCTTTCAGCCCGCGAGGCGGCGCTCGTCACCGCCGAGATCCGCATCCGGCCGGTCCTGATGACGGCGCTGGTGGCGAGCCTCGGCTTCCTGCCGATGGCGCTGGCGACGAGTTCCGGAGCCGAAATCCAGCGGCCGCTGGCGACCGTCGTGATCGGCGGTATCGTGACATCCACGCTGCTGACGGCCTTCGTCGTGCCGGCGATCTATCCCTGGTTTGCCCCGTCCACGCGGGGTCGCGAGGCGCTCTCCGCATGACGCTCCACGAGTTTCAATCGCTCATCCGCCGGATGTATCACGAGAAGGACGAGGCCCGCGGCGTCGAGGGCACGTTCATGTGGCTTTCCGAAGAGATCGGCGAGCTGGCGGGGGCCCTGCGCAACCACGTCCATGGCGACGGCCGCGGCGAGCAGACGAAGGAGGAACTCGCCCTCGAGTTTGCCGACGTGCTCGCCTGGCTCGCCACGATCGCCAATGTCGTCGACGTCGATCTGGAGGCGGCCGTCGCACGGAAGTATGGCACCGGCTGCCCGGGCTGCGGGCAGCGGGCCTGCGTCTGCCCCGACGCCGAAAAACCATGATCGCGCTTGCCGGCTGCAGAGCGACGCGGCTGGCGGTCGTCATCATGGCCGGCTTAGTCCTGCTCTTGGCCTCTCCCGTCCGGTCGCGAGCCGATGACACGATCGACGTGGCAGTGGGCATCGCGGGCAGTGCCCGCACGGGCTCGTGGACGCCGGTCGTGGTGGGGAGCGACGCCGCAGCGATGCATGCCTCGGCGGAGGATCCCGATGGCCAGTTCGTCCGTTCACCGGCGGCAGCGGCGCCGGGGAGGTCGCGGTTTCAGATGCGGTTCGGCAGGCCGCAGGCGCCGCTTCTGCTCGAGTCGAACGGCACCAACGGCCGCGCCGTCTTCACGCGGCTCGCGGCCCCCGCGCCGCTCCCATCCTCCGAACTGGTGTTGCTCGTGATCGGCGATCTGCCTGCGGCCGAACGGGCGGCGCGGCTGCTCGCAGGAGAGCAGGGGCCACGGCTGCGCGTCGTGAAGGCGGTTGACCCGCAGTCGCTCGCGGCGGGCGCGCCGGGGATGACGCCGCGGGATTTTGACGGCATCGATGCGGCCGTGGTCTGCGGGTCGGCGGTGGCGACCGCCCTGGAAAACCCGCTCGCGCAGGACGTGCTCAGGGCGCTTGATGGCTGGGTGCGGCGCGGCGGGCGGCTCGTCTTCATCGCAGGCGCCCGCTCCGCGCCCGCCGCGGCCGACATGGCCCGTTGGCTGCCGGGGCCACCGGGCACGACGGGCCGCGTCGATCGGCTCGTGCCCCTGCGGCGCGCGACCGCGATCGAGACATTCGGCCGGGCCGACCGGCCGCTCGAAAAGGCCGCGCTCGCCGGCCTCGAGGTGCCGCTGCTGGCAGACGCCGCGAAGATCGACGGAGTGATCGAGGCGTTCGAGGGTGCGAAGCCCGCCGATCTGCCGCTCGTCGTGCGATCGGCCCGCGGCTTCGGCGCCGTCACCTGGATCGGCCTCGATCTCGACCAAGGAGCCTTCCGCAACTGGCAGGGCACCGACCGGCTTCTGGCCGAACTGCTCGTCGGCCGCGCCGCCGGCAAGCCGCAGGCGGGCAGGGCAGGGGAGACCCGCTCCGACACGCTCGACCTCGCGGGGCAATTGCGGCTGGCGATCGACCGGTTTCCTGGCGTGTCGGCCATTCCCTTCGAACTGATCGCCGCGCTCGGCCTCCTCTATGTGGCCTGCCTCTACCCGCTCGATTGGTGGCTCGTAAGCCGTGGCGGCGGCAGGCCGTGGCTCGCATGGCTCTCGCTCCCGGTGCTCGTCGCCGCTTTCAGCGGGCTGGCATGGGCCGCCGCCGATCGATGGAAGGGGGACGAGTGGCGTTCGTCGCGGGCTTGCGTCACCGACATCGACACGACGACCGGCTTCGTCCGCGGCTTTTCCTGGGCCGGCATCTGGTCGCCCGTCAACGCGACGATCGACGTGTCGGCGGCGCCGGGCGGCATGATCGCTGCCGATGCCGCGCATGACACCGCAGTGACCTGGTATGGCGCCTCCGGCCGGGCCCTCGGCGGCCCCGACGCGGCTTCGGCGCACCCCTCGCTCGCCGCCGCCGGCTACCGCTACGGCGCGACGCTCGATGCGCTCGAGGGCATCCCGATCGCGGCGGCATCGAGCCGCCTCTTTGAAGCCGAGTGGACCGCCGATTGGGCCGGCGCGCCGGTCGTGACTGCGGCACTCGAACGCGAGGCGCAGGGCACGCTCCGCGGTTCGATCGAAAGCGGGCTGCCGTTCGTGCTCCAAGACTGCGTGCTCGTGCATGCCGGCTGGCTTTACGACGTCGGGCCGCTGGCACCGGGGGTGGCATTCGATCCGGCTGCGGGCCGTGGGCCGCGATCGCTCGCGGGCGCCCTGACGCGGCGAACGGCCGTGAAAGACCGTGATGTGCCGTTGCGGTGGGACGTGGGAGGGCACGACATCGACCGCATCCTCGAGGTGGCCGGCTTCCATGCCGCGGCTGGCGGGGCGTCGTACACGTCGCTCGAATCGGGCCGGCTGGGGCGGCTCGATCTCTCCGCGCTCGTCACCCTCGATCGGGCCGTCCTCATCGGCCGCGGGCCGGCCGGCACGCAGTGGCGCGAGCGGCTGGCCGACGCGGGCGCCGCCGACATTCCCCATCTTCCATCATCAGTTCAGGACGACGGTCTCTGGCGGATCGTCCTTCCCATCGGAGCCTCGCGGCGATGATCGAAACAGTCGACCTCACCAAGAAATACGGCGATTTCTTCGCGCTCGAGTCACTCGACCTCAAGCTCGAGCAGGGGGATCTCTTCGGCTTCATCGGGCCCAACGGCGCCGGCAAGACGACGACGATCCGCATCCTTTCGACGCTGTTGGCGCCGACTTGGGGCGAAGCCTATGTCTGCGGCCATTCTATCTACACGCACCCCCGTGAGATCCGCCGGGCGATCGGCTACATGCCCGACATCTTCGGCGTCTACGACGACATGCGGGTGATCGAGTATCTCGAGTTCTTCGCGGCGGCCTACCGCATCGAGGGCGCCGAGCGGCGGCGGGTGGCCGAGCGTTCGCTCGAGCTCGTCGACCTCACCGTCAAACGCGACGAGCTCGTGACGAGCCTCTCCCGCGGCATGACGCAGCGGCTGGGGCTCGCCCGCGTGCTCCTGCACGACCCGCAGGTGCTTCTCCTCGACGAGCCGGCCAGCGGCCTCGACCCGCGGGCGCGGATCGAGATGCGCGGCCTCCTCAAGCGGCTGCAGGAGTTGGGCAAGACGATCCTCGTGTCGAGCCACATCCTTCCGGAGCTCGCCGACATCTGCAATCGCGTGGGCATCATCGAGTATGGTCGGCTGCTCGCCTGCGGCGATGTGCAGGATCTGCTCGCGCAGGTCCGCGGCCGCCCCGTGATCCGGCTGCGGGTCGCCGGTCCGCCGGAGCCGGCCGCGCGGTCGCTGGAGAAGTGCCAGGAGGCGGCCGGCGTGACGGTGCGCGACGGCGAGATCCTCGTGAAGCTCGCCGACGGAGTGACCGACCCCTCGCCGCTCGCCGCCCGCCTCGTCGCCGAGGGGCACAAGCTGACGTCGATGCGGGAATCGGAGGTCAACCTCGAGACGGCCTTCCTCGAGCTCACCAAGGGCAAGCTGGGTCGCCCGTGACGGTTGCCCGACGCTGCGGATAGAATTCGGTGAGTCCCAAAGGTGACTGCAATGACCATGCGCTGGAGTTGTTTCTGCGTTCTGTGCGTCTGGATGACCGACGTCCACGCCCAGCCCGCCGAGGTGATCGTGGCCCCCGCGGCTGCAGCCGAGGCGCAGCCGCCGGACCTCGACACGCCCGAGGGGCGTCTCGGCTACGCGCTCGGCCTGCGGATCGGCGGCCGCATCGCCGCCGACTTTAAGGCGCAAAACGCGCCGCTCGATTCGGCGGCGCTTGCCCGCGGCCTCGCCGACGCGGTGCTCGGCATCCAGCCGCGTCTCGACGAGAAAAAGATCGCCGCGGCGCTCGAGGGCTTCGAGGCCCGGATGCGGGATCAGGAGCGGGAGTTCGCCAAGCGCATGGCCGAGGTGGCGAAGGTGAACAAGGCGAAGGCCGCCGAGTTTCTCAAGGCCAACGCTGCGAAGGCGGGGGTTGTGACGCTGCCGAGCGGGCTGCAATACGAGGTGCTGAAGGCCGGCGCCGGGCCGAGCCCCAAGCCTGACGACACCGTGGCGACCCACTACCGCGGCACGCACATCGACGGCAAGGAATTCGATGCCACGGATCCCAAGGGCGAGCCGGCCACATTTCCAATTCCTGGCGTCGTTCCCGGCTGGCAGGAGGCGTTGCCGCTGATGAAGGTGGGCGCAAAGTGGCGGCTCTACGTGCCGCCGGAACTCGGCTATGGCGAGGAGGGGTCGCCGCCGGTGATCGAGCCGAACGAAGTGCTCATCTTCGAGATCGAACTCGTGAAGATCGGCGGGCCGTGACGGCCCCGGCTGCTTGCGGGAGAGTCGGCATGCATCGATCGTTGCGCGAAAGTCCCGGCCATCAACTTCTACTGGTCGCGATCACCTTGGCGATCGCACTTCCCTTGCCGCCGGCCGTCGGCCAAGTGTCTCTGACGGAGCGAAAACGCGCCGAGGACTTCGACGCCGCCCGCGAGCGGATGGTTCGCGACGACATCGCCGGCGGAGGTGTCACCGATCCGCGGGTGCTCGCGAGCATGCGGGCCACCCCGCGGCACGAATTCGTCGCCGCCCCGCAGCGGCCGCTCGCCTACTTCGACATGGCGCTGCCGATCGGCGAATCGCAGACGATCTCGGGCCCCTTCGTGGTCGCCTACATGACGGAGAAACTCGAGCCGAAGCCCACCGACCGCGTGCTCGAGATCGGCACCGGCAGCGGCTACCAGGCCGCCGTGCTTTCCCCGCTGGTGGAGCGTGTCTACTCGATCGAGATCAACGAGCCGCTCGGCACGAAGGCCGCGCGGACGCTCGCGCGGCTCGGCTACGGCAACATCGTCACCAAGGTCGGCGATGGATTTCTCGGCTGGGCCGAGCACGCCCCGTTCGACAAGATCATCGTCACCTGCTCCCCGGAAGAGATTCCCGCGCCGCTCGTCGAGCAATTGGCGGAAGGCGGGCGCATGATCATTCCGGTCGGTGAGCGGTATGAGCAGACGCTCGTGCTGCTCACGAAGCGCGAAGGAAAGATGCAGCGCGAGGCGCTGGTGCCGAGCCTCTTCGTGCCGATGACCGGCGCGGCGGAGGATGCGCGGCGCGTGCTGCCCGATGGCACGAAGCCGGCGGTCGAGAACGGCGGCTTCGAGGAGATGTTGCCGAAGTCGGCAGTGCCCACCGCCTGGTATTACGGGCGGCAGATGGAGACCGTGACGGCAGACGACGCTGCCGCCGGAAGCCGCTACCTGCGGCTCGAGAATGACGAGCCCGGCCGTCCGGCGCAGGTGTTTCAAGGGTTTCCGGTCGATGGCCGCGTCGTCGGCAGGCTCTCCGTCTCGGCCATGCTGCGGGGAGAGCGGCTTCGCGCGGGACTCTCTTCCGACGAGGCGCCATTGATCGCGGTGCGGTTTTTCGATGAGAAGCGGAGCCGCTCGTCGGAAGCGCGGGTCGGACCCTGGAGCGGGACTTTCCCCTGGAAGCCCGTCAGCGGCTCGCTTCCCGTCCCGACCTGGGCCCGCGAGGCGATCCTGCAGGTGGGGCTGCGGGGCGCCACCGGTCGGCTCGAGGTCGACGAAGTGGCCGTGAAAGCCCAGGAAATCAGGGCCAAGGCACGCTAGATCCCCCCGTACGAGAGGTTCTCGCCCGCAAACCCGACCCATTCGGCACAAAGTCCTTGCTTTGCCCAAACCTCGGACTAATCTTTGGCTTCACGGGATTTCGTCGGCGCTGAAACCGGTTCGGCGCTCGGCGGATTTCTCTGCGAAAAACTGTCACTGGAGCATTGACTGAGATGTTGGCGCATCGTCGCGGGTTTACTGTCGCTGGAGTGGTCACTTTTCTCGCCGTCGCGGCTGTTGCCTGCGACGCGCACGCCGGCTGGCACCACCGCTATCGCGGCGCCTACGGCTCGGCCGGTTCGTCCGGCGGGTCTTCCGGTGGATCGTCGGGCGGTTCGTCCGGCGGCTCTTCGGGCGGCTCCTCCGGCGGCTATGCCTATGTCGGTTCGGCCGGCTCGTCGGGTGGTTCATCGGGCGGCAGCTACGGCAGCCACGGCTCGTATGGCAGCTGGGGCTCGCACCATGCCCACCGCAAGGCGATGCGTGCCTACCGTCATGGCTCGCATGGCGGTTCGTCGGGCGGCTCCTCCGGTGGTTCGTATGGCGGCGGTTCGTCCGGTGGCTCGTCGGGTGGCAGCTACTCCGGCGGTTCCTATGGCTCGTACGGCGGCTACTCGTCGCCCGCGGCCTACACCAGCGGCTATTCGTCGGGCTATTCGTCGATTTCGGGCATGTCGAGCAGCATGCCGGTCGAGTCGTATCGGGTGATCGATGCCGCTCCGTCCGCCAGCGGTGTGAGCGGGGGCGAGGTCATCGCCACGCCGCAGCCTGCCGCCACCGATTCGACGATGGCGATCCCGGCCGATGCCGCGATGCTCGTCGTCGAGCTTCCGGCCGATGCCAAGGTCTTCGTCAATGGTTCGAAGACCGCCGCCACGGGCAGCGTTCGCCGCTTCCTTTCGCGGGGCCTCGCCGAGGGCAAGAGCTACGAGTATGTCGTGCGGATGGTGGTCGATCGTGACGGTGTCGCCAGCGAGGAGACGAAGGTCGTCTCGCTCTCGGCCGGCAGCCGGAAGAGCGTCGCCTTCGCCGGCGAAGCCCCGGTGGCCCGGAAGGCGGCCGCCAAGACGTCGCTGACGCTGCACGTGCCCGCCGATGCCAAGGTCTGGCTCGCCGGCAACGAGACCTCGTCGCGGGGCGCGACCCGCCTCTTCGAGACCTCGACGCTGCAAGACGACCAGACGTGGAGCAACTACGAGATCCGCGTGGTGACCGTCGTCGACGGCCACGAGCGGATCGCGTCGAAGACGATCGATCTCGTCGCCGGCAGCTCGGTCGAGCTCGAGCTCGGTGAGGATGGCGTGCTGACCGCGGTCACACGGACGGCCCCGACCGACGCCACGGCCTCCCTCCGGTAGTTCCGGGCGGACGACGGTTCGCGGGTGTCAATCCAGTGTTCATGATGGCTCCCGCGCGGCGAAAGCCGCGCGGGAGCTTTTTTTGTTCCGTGGTAGATTAGCCATCACGATGGCCATCGCTCCCCAGAATCCACCGAAGGCTTCCTGCGCCCCGCACGGCTGGTCTGCCGCCGCGCGGGCGCTGGCGTCGGTAGGGATCGTGGTCTATCTGGCGGCGGTCGTGGCGCCGCCGCTCGCCGGCCCACCACCCGCCAGCGACCTGGCCGGCCTCTTGATCCAGCCGCTGCGGCCGCTCGTCGGCGGTCTCTATCTGGGGCATGGCTATCGGTTCTTCGCGCCCGATCCGGGGCCGGGCCACTCGATCCGCTGGACGCTGCACCGCCGCGACGGCTCGACGCTCACGGGAACGATCCCCGATGCCGCCGCCGACCGGCCGCGGCTTCTCTACCACCGCCGGTTCATGATCCCGGAGAAGATCGCCGCCCTGGTGCCGCCGCCCGACGCGCCCGAGGAGGCGCGCCGCGAGGCGAAGCGAGATTGGCAGCCGCTCGTGAAGGGGATCGCCGGGCAGCTGCTCGAACGTCATGGTGGCGAGCGGGTGGAACTCGAGATGGTGGAGCACTATCTGCCGGCGCCCGAAGAGGTGATCCGGGCCCGGAACGGTGACACCGCGGGCATGGACGACCTCGTGATCCCGCTCGGAACCTATGCCCGCGCCACGGGAGAACGCCCATGACGACCGCTGAAACGCAGGCTGCCATCCTGGGGCAGGGGAGTGCGGCGGAGCAGGGGGGCGGAAGCCGCCAGACCTGGCTGGCCGAGTGGCTCTCGGCCTGGAACGCATTTTGGTTCACGCCCTCCGATCCACTGCCGCTCGCCTTGATCCGCATCGCCGCGGGGCTGCTTCTTGCCTGGTCGAGTCTCGTCTGGCTCGCCGATGCCGAGGCCTTTTTCGGCGCGACCGGCTGGATGCCCCCCGAAGATGTCTGGCGGATGAACGACCAGCCCTGGCAATGGAGCTGGTATTTTGCGGCGCCATCAGCCGGTGGTGTGAGGGCGCTGGCGATCGTGACGCTCGTGGCGGCGATCCTGCTCACGCTCGGGCTCTTCACCCGCACGGCGGCGATCGTCTCGTTAGCCGGGTTCGTAAGCGCCGCCAACCGGGCGCCGCTGAATGTGTTTGGCTTCGATGACGTGCTCGGGATGCTTCTGATCGGGCTCGTCGTGGGGCCCGCCGGCGCGACGCTCTCCATCGACAGCCTGTTCGCTCGAGGCAAGGGCAGGGGGGCGCCGTCGGTGGCCGCCACGATCGCCCTGCGTCTGATCCAGGTGCATCTCTGCGTGATCTATTTTTTCTCGGGCTGCGCCAAACTCCTGGGGGCGAGCTGGTGGGAGGGAACGGCCCTCTGGGGTGCCGCCGCCAACGGGCGATACCGCACGCTCGATCTCACCTGGCTGGCGGCGCACCCGATCGCGGTGAACCTGCTCACGCTCGCCACGCTCTTCTGGGAGGTTTCGTATCCCGCGCTCGTCTGGCCGCGGCTCACGCGTCGGCTCGTGCTGGCGATGGCCGTGCTCGTCCATCTGGGCATCGGCCTCTCGATGGGCATGATGGAGTTTGGCCTGGCGATGATCGTCGCCAATCTGGCCTTCGTCCCCGCCGCGATCCTGCGTGGGCAACGCAAAGGCTTCGCATGACGCGGACGATCTGCCTGCGGCTGGCCTACGAAGGCACCCGCTATTCGGGCTGGCAGGCCCAGCCCGGCCGGCTCACGGTGCAGGGCATCCTCGCCGAGGCGATCCGCGGCGTGAGCGGCGAGGAGCTTCGACCGCGCGGCTCGAGCCGCACCGATGCCGGAGTGCACGCGCTCGATCAAGTGGTGGCGTTCACGACGGAGAGCCCGCTCGAGCCGGCCGTCTGGGTGCGGGCGCTCAACGCGAAGTTGCCCGCCGACATCACCGTGCTTTCCGGATGCGAGGTGGCCGCCGACTTCTCCCCCACGCGGTCCGCCGTCCGCAAACGGTATCGCTACCGGATCCACGATGCCCCGTGGCGGCCCGTGCTGAAGCGCCACCTCGTCTGGCGTTGGAAGACGCGGCTCGACTGTCCGGCGATGCAGGCCGCCGCGGGAGCGCTCGTGGGCGAGCACGATTTCACCAGTTTCGAAACCACCCCCTCCACACGCCTCTCGAAAGTGCGCACAATCCATTCACTCTCGGTCTTCCGCCAGTCCGTTCCCGATGATGCGCCGGGGGCGGAATTGTGGATCGAGGTCGAGGGGAACGGGTTTCTCCACAACATGGTGCGGATCATCGCGGGCTCGCTCGTGATGGTGGGCGCCGGTCGCCGGAAAGCCGAGTGGCTCGCGGCGGCGCTCGCGGCGCAGAGCCGGGCCGCCGCCGGCCCGACGGCGCCGCCGGAAGGGCTCGTTTTGGTATCCACGCAACTCGAGACGGATCACGACACCGCGCCATGGCAAAACTCCCCGCACAGCTCGGAACGCTGAAACTCGTCACGCAGATCGGCCTCGGCCGCCAGTGCCAGATCTGGGAGGCCATCGACGGCGCCACGAAACAGCGTGTGGCCGTGAAGGTGATCGTGCCGGAGGCGGCGCAGGACGCCGGGCAGCGGAAGCTGCTCGAGCACGAGCTCAAGGTGGCGAAGTCGCTCTCCCACCCGACGGTGGTCCGCATCGACCGGCTCGCCGACGACGGCGGGCTGCCGCACCTGGTGATGGAGCTTTTCCCCCATCCCAACCTGAAGAAGCAGATCGCTGCCGGCGTCGACGCGCTTGCGCCGCGGCTGCAGCGGATCGTGACGGAGACGGCCCTCGCGCTCGACCACCTGCATGCTCGCGGCTGGATCCACCGCGACGTGAAGCCCGACAACATCCTGGCCGCCCCAGACGGCCAGGTGAAACTGATCGATCTGGCCATCGCGGCGCAGAAGCCCGGGCTGCTTGGCAAGCTGTTCGGCGGTGGCAATGGGCCCGCGCAGGGCTCGCCGAGCTACATGCCGCCGGAGCAGATCCGCGGCCAATCCGTCGATGCCCGCGCCGACATCTACGCGCTCGGCTGCGTGATCTTCGAGCTTCTTGCCGGCAAGCCCCCATACGCGGCTCCCAACACCAACGACCTGCTCAACAAGCACGTCTCGGCGCCGATCCCCGCGGTCGATGCGATCAACAAGAACGCCACGACGAGCATCTCGAAGCTCCTGCGGCAGATGCTCGCCAAGGCCCCAGCCGAACGGCCGGCCTCGATGCAGGACGTGCTCACGCAACTCCGGACGATCCGGTTTTTCGAACGGGCAGTCGGCTAGGGCGACGGAGGCTCCGGGATCGGCGGAAGGTCGACGAGCATTGGCCCGAGTCTTCGAGGGCCACCGCGAGGCGACTTCTGCCGTCCTGGAGCCGGTGCGGACCAAAGGTTTTTCGTAGCATTGAATTCGAATTGACGCGGGGGTTTGCCGGCGCAGAAAATGAGTGTTTTCATCTGCCAAACTGGAATGGAAGGTTCGAGCCCATGTCGCGTGGCCTGCATCGACTGCCCCTCGAGAAGCCGATCTACGAACTCGAGGACCGGATCGCCGAACTCGAGGCGGCGCCGCTCGGCGGCCAGCAGCAGGAGGAATTGCGCCGGCTGAAGCGCGAGGTGGTCGAACTCAAGCGGACGATCTTCGGCAGTCTCGATCCCTGGCAGACCGTCGAAGTGGCCCGGCATCCGGACCGGCCGAAGACGAGCGATTACCTGACGCTCGTCTTCGACGAATTCGTGGAGCTCCATGGCGACAAGGCCTACGGCGACGATCCGGCGATGCTCACGGGCTTCGCGAAGCTCGACCGCCACAAGGTGCTCGTGATCGGCCATCAGAAGGGCAAGACGCTTGCGGAGCGGCAGGCCTGCCACTTCGGCTGTGCCCATCCGGAGGGCTACCGCAAGGCGATGGGCAAGATGCGGCTGGCCGCCAAATACGGCCTGCCGGTCATCTGCCTGATCGACACCCCCGGCGCCTATCCCGGCGTTGGGGCCGAGGAGCGTGGCCAGGCCCAGGTGATCGCCGAGAGCATGTTCCTGATGGCCTCGCTGCCGGTCCCGGTGATCTGTGTCGTGATCGGAGAGGGAGGCTCCGGCGGGGCGCTCGGCATCGGCGTGGGTGACCGCGTGGCGATTCTCGAGCATGCCTACTACAGCGTGATCAGCCCCGAAGGCTGCGCCGGCATCCTCTGGAAGAGCGCCGAGCACAAGGCGAAGGCGGCGCAGTCGCTGCGGATGCGGTCGGGCGACTTGAAGGAATTCGGGATCGTCGACGCCGTGATCGAGGAGCCGTCGGGGGGCGCGCACCGCGATCCGCGGCAGATGGCGACGAAGCTCAAGACGTATCTGGTGCGGACGCTCCGCGAGTTGGCGACCCAGCCGGCCGAAGCGCTCGTCGAATCGCGTTACGGGAAGTTTCGCCGCATGGGCAAGTTCCTGGAGCCCGAGGCCGCGAACGCCTGAACCCCGCGGTACTCGAACGTTCTTTCATGCTGGCTCGCGATTACTTCGTCCGGCTGATGAGGCCGACCGACTACGAGCGGATCGGCGAAATCTGCCGGGCCGTCTATCCCCACGAGACGCCCTACACGCCGGAAGAGTTGGCCAAGCACCGGGCGGTGTTTCCGCAGGGGCAGTTCGTGGTGGAGCACGTTCCGTCGGGCGAGGCTGTGGGCGTGCATTTCACGCTGCGGCTGAGGCTGGCGGATTACCACATCGACGACTCCTGGGACGTGCTCACCGCCCGCGGCACGTTCGCGGACCATGACCCCGCCGGCCCCACGCTCTACGGCGCCGACGTCTTCGTGAGCCCTGAGCACCAGCATCACGGCCTTGCGCACGCGCTCACCGACGCCACGCGGGGGCTCGTGGTGGAAGAACGCCTCTGGCGCATGGTCGGAGCGAGCCGGCTGCCCGGGTATGGAGCCCTTGCCAGCGCAGTGCCTGCCGACGACTACGTGCGCGCGGTCGTGGCGGGCACCCGCACCGATCCGGTGCTTTCGGCGCACTTGAAAGACGGCTGGAGCGTGGTGAAGCCGATCCAGGGCTACTTGCAGCACGACCCCGAGAGCGCGAACTGGGCCGCCGTGATCCAGTGGATCAATCCCGCCTGCCCGCCGCCGCCGGAGATGGTCCTCCGCTGACGGCTACGCCCCGGCGTGAGGCGGCCTGCGAATGCGAACGGATTCCGGAGCAATCTGAAGGGCGGCCGAAATAGCCTCCGGCGTCAGTGCGGGATGACCCGCGATCAGTTCGTCCGCCGAAGTGCCCGCAGCAAGTTCCTCCAAGATGAGTTCGACCGTGATGCGGGTGCCGGCGACAACGGGCTTACCCATCATCACGTTTGGATCTGAAACGATCAGTGGTGCGAGCATGGATGCCTCCTACCCAGTGATTCTCTCTCGCCGCGGGGAAAGGTGCCAACCGCTGGCGAATCAGGCTATCTGGCTGACGGCAACTGCCGCATTGAGGGAGGGGGGAGCCGTGCCGTCGAGTCAGCAAAACTCCCCTGCCCCCAACGTCCGATAATGTCTCTTATGTCCGGTTTCGGCTGATGGCGTTTCGTGGCTGGATTCCAGGCTCGAACGCTTCCCTGCTCCCCTGCCCGTCAGGCGGCGGCGAGCGAAAGGTCGAGCTGATGGGCCGCCTGCAAGCCGCCCAGATTCGTGCGAGCTAGCGAAGCGGAAGCGGCGACTGGGTTCCCGCCGGAAACGCTTGTGGCGGCGCGGAGAATCGACTGCCGGTCGATCGGCCCGGTAGTGCGACTGGCGCTGCGACCGGCGCCGCGGCAGCCGGCGGCTGACCGCTCGGCACGAACCAGGCGGATCCGGCCGGCAGCGAGCCGCCGGCCTGTTGCACTCCCTGCCCCCCCTGCCCGGCACCCGCCCATGCGGCCGCCGATTGCACCCCCTCGAGCATCGCCTTCAGGGGCGATGGCTGGCCGGCCATGGGAGCCGGGGCAAACCCGCCTTGGGCCGCTCCCGGGCCACCAAAGGGCTGCTGGAACTGCTGTTCGAATTGCCGCACGAACGGCTCGACGGTGTCGTGCACTTCCTTCGGTAGATAGGTGTCGGCCCGCACGATCAGTTCGGCGACGAGCCTTCCGCTGCGGCTGCCGACGATCTGGTCGCGATAGCCGGGGGCGAGCGTGACGGCGAAGAACGTGATCACCACGCAGAGCAGCGCGCCTTTGGCCAGCCCGAGCAGCAGCCCCAATTGGTGGTCGAATGCCGACAGGTGCACGGCGTTGATCGCCCCCGAGATCACCCGAAACACGAGCCACACGCCGATCGACGTGGCCGCGTAGAGGGCGAGCATCGCCGCAAACCGGTTCCAAGGCGCTTGCTGGCCAAAGACGGGCGCTAATTGGGCGCCAAATCGAAACGCCACGTATGAACTGGCCGCGATGCCGGCGATCCAGGCCAGTTGCCAGACCATGCCCTTGAAATAGCCGAGCAAGGCCGCGACAGCCAGGATTCCCAGCATGACGAGGTCATAGCCTTCGAGATTCACAGATGCCTCCGAGCAGCAGCGTGGAAAACGGGGAGGGGAGTGTAAGCGCGGGAGGGCGGTTTCCCGAAGACCAATCAGCGGAACAAATGGGATGGGGCAGACACCGACAAGAACGCCATATCCAACAAAAACTACTCAGCCGCCTTTCTTTATCCATAACGCACTCTTTATCCAGATCGCCATTTCTTTCGCTAATTGCCCATAACCCCCATTCATCTCATTGTGTTGATTTCTGGCTTTGTTTTTGTCGTGGTGAGTCCTCCCTCGCAGGCGACCTTTACGTTCCCGCAGTGCAGGGGGTGCCAGATCGTCCGACTGTCGCTCATCCGCCGAACCTGCCGACAAAAAGAGTACGGCTGACTCTGCGCTGGCCCGGTTTCATGACCGGTCCAGGCGATGAAGCCGTGCACCGGAGGCCGAAATGGCCCTCCGGAGGCGGATCTCGTTCGGCCCGTAGGGGGTTTTCGCAGTGCCCGGATTCCGCGCGCATATCACCGGTTCGTCGCTCGTCGGCGCCGGCTATGCCGTTGCCGCCTGGTCGATCGGCGACATGCCGCCGATGACCTGCGCGCTGGCCGGGGGACTCTGCGCGCTGGCCGGCATGCTTCCCGATCTCGATAGCGGATCGGGTACCTCGCTCAAGGAGAGCGTGGCCTTCGCGGCTGCACTCGTGCCGCTGCTCATGCTGCAGCGTCTCATGCAACTGGGGCTGCCCGTGGAGGGCGTCATCCTCGCGGGGGCTTCCCTCTATCTGGCACTGCGTTTCGGCATGACTTGGATGCTTGAAAACCATTCCTCGGAACGCGGGATGTACCACAGCCTTCCCGCGGCCCTCATCGCCGGGCTGGTCACGTTTCTCGCCTACAGTTCCGACGATCCACTGCGGCGCTATTTCCTCGCCAGCGCCGTGATCATCGGTTTCCTCACCCACCTCGTGCTCGACGAGATCTGGGCGGTGAAGGAGGGCAACTTCGGCCCGAAACAGAAGAAGGCCTTCGGCACGGCGTTGAAGTTCCACGGCCCGGAGGCCTGGTCGAACCTGCTTACCTACGTGCTCGTCGTCGTTTTGGGGGGGCTCGCGGTGATCGATGCCTCCCGCTCCGAGCAAAAGCACGTGATCCGGCAGCAGATGGAGCAGGCCTACCGCTCGGTTCCGGGCATGCAGGCGCCGTGGCAATACCGGCGTTGACGTGCCCCGCCTGCCGACCCTTGCTCCGGGCCATCCGGTGCGGGATCATGGCGGTTTTTCCGACCCCGGCGAATCAGCGGCCATGCACCCCACGCTCGCAGCGATCACCCTTGGCTCACCTGCTTTCGCAAGCCTCGTCGTCTATCTGCTCCTGATCGCGGCCGCCGCGTTTGCGGGAGGCTCGTCGATCGCGTTTCTGTCGCTCGGGCATCGGCGGATGCAGGTGCTGCTCTCGCTCACCGGCGGCATCATGCTCGGCGTCGGGCTGCTCCACTTGCTCCCGCACGCCTATCTGGAACTGTCTCGGCAGATCGATCTCACGATGGCCTGGGTGCTGGCCGGCTTCTTCCTGATGTTTCTCCTGGAGCGGGCATTTCACGGTCACGCGCACCACTCTGCCGATGGTTCCCACGGGGCGCACGGTCACTTCTGCGGCGATCACCATGATCATGAGCACCCCGGGCACGCCGCCCACCAGCCGCACGCTGCCCCGCGCTCGGGCCCGTGGGCCTGGTGCGGCGCATTCGCCGGACTCGCCCTCCATAGTCTTGCCGACGGCGCGGCGCTGGCTGCCTCGATCGACGCCGATGCCAGCCACGGCGTCGGCCTGCTCGCCGGCTTCGCGACATTCCTCGCCGTGCTGCTGCACAAGCCATTCGACGCCGGCATCATCGCGACGTTGATGATCAATGCCGGCGTCTCCCCCGCCAAGCGGCGGATCGTGAATGTCGCCTATGCCGCGATCGTGCCGCTCGGTGCGATGCTCTTTCTCGGCAGCCTGCAGCTTTACGGCGGTAGCCGCGGGCCGGTGGTGGGAGCGGCGCTCGCGTTGGCGGCCGGAGCATTTCTCTGCATCGCGGCCGCCGATCTGCTGCCGGAAGTG
Source organism: Pirellulales bacterium (assembly GCA_044342075.1). Classification (GTDB taxonomy): domain Bacteria; phylum Planctomycetota; class Planctomycetia; order Pirellulales; family UBA1268; genus RGVT01. The sequence continues at coordinate 4,728 of JBIIQM010000010.1, read as the reverse complement.
GAGTTTCACAGCCACGACCGGCTGCTTCTCACCGCGGCGCTTACGCTCGGCATCACGATCGCGTGGGGCATCACCGTGATGGAGCGGTCATCCCACGCCCACGCCGTGCACGGGAGCGCCCGCCCGGCCGCGGCGCACGACCACGGCCATTAAGGCCCATCGGGGGCAAGCCCTCATGAAATGGGCGATCGCTCTTCCACATCGAGACCGCGGGCCTTTCGCACGGCCCGCACGTCGCCGAGCACGGATTCGATCAATTCGTGCTGCCGGCGCATGTTGGGCAGCTGCGCCTGAAAGCACCAGGCGATCGCGGCGACGAGCGTGAGCCCGCCGACCAGGTGCGGGGTGACCCATTCCTGTGTTCCCGGCCGCCCCGAAGCCGGATCGGCCGCGCCCCCGAGGGCCACGATCGCGACGACGCCGAGCATGCCCAAAAGCGCGAAGGGAAACGCCGCCCGCTTCAGCCGGCGGCTCTGCTCGATGTAGGTGGCATCGAGGCCGTAGGTCTCCACGACCTCGCGGCACCAGCGGCCCGTCCCGATGAAGTAGGTCACGGCCATGCTGTTCACGAGCACCACGGTGAGCGCCGCGAGAACGCCCGAAAGGCGGTGGACGGTGCCCCAGCGGAGCACCCGCGGATCGGTCTGGCCGTGGAGGTCGCCGAGCCACAATCCCAGGCCGGCAGTGGCCACGAGCAGGGCCACGGCAAACAGGGCTGCGCGGGAAAAGACTTTTTCCATTGCGTGAAACACCAAAGGGAGTGTCAGCGGGATGCGGTGACGACGCATCTTTTATAGGCTTGATACCCCCGTCACGCCATGGTCGGCACACCCACGCGAGCCCGACGCCGATGCCGTCTGCCAGCCCCACTCTCAAGACGCTGCTCCTCACCTGCGGCGACCCAGCCGGCATCGGCCCGGAAGTCGCCCTGGCCGCCTGGCATGCCACCGAGGTCCATGCCCGGGCGCGGCTGCGCGTCGTTGCCGCGGCGGGACTGATCGAAGACGTTCTCGCGGCCGTGCCGTCGTTGCCGCGGCTGCGTGTGGCGACCGTGGCGATCGACGATCCACGGCCATCGACCCCCGACACCGTGCTCCTGGTGGAGCCGGATGCGCCGCGGGAACAGGTGCCACGCGGCATGATCACCGCCGCCGGCGGCCGCAGCGCCTTGGCCGCTCTCGAGACCGCCTTCATGGCCGTCCGGTCAGCAGCGGCTGCGGGAATCGTCACGGGGCCGCTGCACAAGGAGGCCCTCCACGCCGCCGGCCAGCACGTGCCCGGTCATACCGAATGGCTCGCGCGGGCCTGCGGCCTGCCCGATTCAGCGGCCTCGATGATGCTCTGGCTGCCCCCTGCCCCGGCAGCCCGCGTCGGCGCTCTTGGCCTGGGCGTGGTGCATGTCACGCTCCACGAATCGCTCGCCCACGCGTTGGCGCACCTTTCGACCGAGCAAATCGTGCACGCGGGCGAACGGCTCGCCTCGCTGCTTACCGCGATGCTCGGCAGGCGGCCGCGGATCGCCGTCGCCGCGCTGAACCCTCACGGCGGCGAAGGCGGGCTCTTCGGCAACGAGGAACCGCGGTTGATCGCCCCGGCAGTGGAGCGTCTGGCCGCGGGCGGCCTCGATGTCGCCGGCCCGCTTCCTGCCGACACGCTCTTCCTCAAGGCCAGCCGCGGCGAATTTGACGGAGTCGTGGCGCTCTACCACGATCAGGGACACATTCCGATCAAGCTGCTGGGCATGCATCGCGCGGTCAACATCACGCTCGGCCTGCCGCTGGTGCGCACGAGCGTCGCCCACGGCACAGCCTTCGACATCGTCGGCACGGGAACGGCCGACCCCGCGAGCATGCTCGCCGCGATCGACGCCGCGGCCCGGCTCGTGGATGCCGGCTGGCAGGGCGCGGACTGACGTGGGAATCACGGCCGCAACGATTGCAGCGCGTTGACGTAGTTCTCGCTCACGTCCATGAGCCCCTCGGTGGCCGGCTTGTAGACGAAGGCGGTGGCATCGACCGGCTCGCCGACCCTCACCTCATAGAGTTCGAGCACGGCCACGACCTCCGGTGTCGTGGCCGCCACGGGCCGCCGTCCTGGGACGGCGAGCCATTCAATGCGAAATGGGAAGAGTTCCCGCTTGCCGATCGACAGCCGCACGCTCCAAGGCATCCCTTCGGGCAGGTCGCCGGCCGTGATGCCCGCGGGGCCCTTGATCGCCTCGGCCTTGATCGCCTCGGCCTTGATCGCCTCGGCCTTGATCGCCTCGGCCTTGTCGGGCAGGAGCGCCGCCAGGCGGTCGCGATCCCACTGGCCGTCAATGATCCAGATCGGCACGTCGTCGATCATGCCTGACGAGACCGCCTCGAAACGGAACCACTCGCGCACGAGCGCAAGCGATCGCTGCACACCGCCAAGGTACGGCGCGGCGGTGGCCTGTTCGGCAATGCCGAAAGTCCCCAGCCGTTCCCTGACGCGGCGGGTGTCGATCCTCGTCAGCCGCGGCGGTTGGAGGCCGAGTTTGCGATAGGACCAGTAATACAAGCCGTCGTTCACTTCCAGCACGTCGAATTCTTCCGTGTCGGCCGTGAGCTTCGACTCGAATCGAAACCGTTGCTCGTCGCCGGTGCCCGACTGCAGGTAGCGTCCTCCGCCCTTGAGGACGACGTCTCCCACCCGCGCGAGCTGGCGGACGCGGGCTGACAGCGAATGGGCGCGACCGAGGCCGGTGAGCGCCGCCGCCACGATCCGCTCGGCATTCCCCTGCTCTTCCGCGCCATCCCGCGGCCGCTGGTAGACGCTGCCGGTCGGGCCCGACGGAGGCCCCGATTGCTGCTCCGACTGCGACTTGGCAGGCGCGGCGACCGCGACCGCGAAAAGCAGGGAAGCGATCGCCATGAACGGCAGGTGCCTTCCCGGCAAGCCGGCGAAACTCGGTGGTTTGGGGGAATGGCTGGGCATCGCGGTCAGGTCGACTTTGCGGATTTTGTCAAAGAAACCGGTGGCCGGGCGTCGAAAACTCAGAGGTCGGTCGGACGACCGTGGCCTCGGGCCGCGGGTCAGGCGACGGGACGAGTGTACGGAATCGCGGGAAACGGTCCCAAGACGAAATACGAGTCTGTATCGCGATGGCGATTCGAAGGGCTCCGGAGGTGATCAAATGGTGGTGAAACGGCGCTTGCAAGGATTCGTCGGCCTGTCGCTGGCGGCGACGCTCACGGGGTGCCACATCCCCGCGAACTCCCCGCTCACGGGGCTCGCCCAGATTCGTCCGGTCGCCACGCCGCACACCAACGTGTTGCCGCCGGCCGCGATGCTGCAACATCCCGGACCGGGTGTGGAAGGCCCTGGCCCCGGCGTGATCATGCCGGCCTCGTACGAGGCCGCGCTGGCGGATGCCGCGGGTGGGATCGGCGCTGGCGGCGACGCTGTGGCGGCCGAGATGGCCGCCGGCCTCGGCGGCCCGACGTCGCAGATCGGGTTTCTCGGCCCCGACGGCATGCAGGTGCGGTGGGACGTCACCGAGTATGGCGGTTTCGATTCTTCGCCGCTGGTCACTCCCGGCCGCTACGACTTCCCTCAGGGGGGCATCTACCGGCTGAAGATCACCGACATCCCCGGCCACGAAGGGCTCGAACTCTATCCCTCGATCGAGGTCGCCCCGGTGGCGCCGCGCACGGCGGCATTCCTCGACCACAACGCGATCCCGTTCCAGCTCACGGAGGAGGATCTCGATCAGGTGACCAGCGGGAACTTCGTCACCAAGGTCGTCTACCTCCCGGATCCGGATTACCAGGAACTCGCGGTGGCGGGCGTGGAAACGCTCGTCAGCACGCGGCTCGATCCCGGCATCGATCCGGTGGTCGAGGCCGATCGACGCGGCTCGATCCTCGCGATCATCCGCATCGGCAACAAGGATCTCGAGTCGGCCGGCAACGGCGAGGGCGCGGCCCTCGCGGGCGGGGCTGGCGGCAGTGGGAATGGCGGCGCTGGGAATGGAGGCGGCGGTGCCTGCCCGATCGGCGTCGCAGCGCCCCTGGGCATGCCCGTCGGCGGCGACCCATCGCAGTTGCCCCCGGCATTCCTCGCCGGCGTGACCGCACCGGAGTACGGCATGCCGATCACCGGCACGCCGATCGGTCTGCCCGGGCCGGCGCACATCCCGCTCGGCGTACCTGCCGGCCTGCGGCGGCACACGATCACGAACCACACGAAGACGCACATCCCGCCGCCGTCGCCGTCGGTCGGTCTGCACGTGCAGCAGGCCCCCGGCCTCAGCTATCCGAAGCCGGCCCGCCACGCCTACATCTCCGAGCGTTCGGATGTGCCGCACATCCACCTGAAGCAGCCGCCGGAGGATCGCAAGCGGTGGGTCGACAACGGCGGCCCCGATCCGGATGCCGCAGCGGCGGCCGCGATGGGCGGCCCCTGCCCGCCCGAGCCCGGCGATTACCTGCCCTGATCCGCCGCGCCGCGACCGCCCCGAAGCATCTCCACCAGAACCATCAAGCCATGCCCCCGCACCGCACCACCGGACACACGACCGGAACCACGACGCGGGGCGCACGATCGAAAAAGAGCATCGACACAAAGACCATCCGGACAGGAACCGTGCTGCGGGCTGCCAGCGGGCTGCTGGCGACCGCCGTCCTCGCCCTGCCAGCCTCGTCGGGTTTTTCCCGCGAGGCCGTCGGGACGAGCGCGGTGGAACGATTCGCCGGCACCTCAACA
>JBIIQM010000052.1:0-20580 GCA_044342075.1 Pirellulales bacterium | reverse complement strand
CAAGGTGTTTCGTCGGTCGAGCGACGAGGGGAAGACCTGGTCGGAGCCGATCGTCATCAGCGACAAGGAGTATGCCTACACGACCGGCCCGTGGGACAAACTCTACGTCCTCGAAAGCGGCCGGCTGATCGCGATTCTGCACTGCAATCTCAAGCCCGATGCCAAAAAGCAGGGCGGGCCGCTCGGCAGCTATACGGTCTCTTCCGACGACGACGGCAAGACCTGGAAGCGGTCGCCCGCCACCGGCGTCTTGCACGTGGCCGACAACCCGCACAAGGGTCCTGAGTGGGGCTTCTGGGAGCCGTCGCTCGTGGAGCATGCTCCCGGCAAGCTGCTCATGCTCGGCCGCACGACCACCGGATGGCTCTGGGAAAGCCGCTCCGTCGACAACGGCACGACCTGGTCGGCCCCGGTGAAGACGGCGGTGCCCAACCCGGTCGCGCCGCCCGTACTTACGCGTGTGCCCGGCACCGACACGCTCGTGCTCATCCAGAATCCCGACGTCGACATGCAGTCGGGCTGGCACGGCGGCCCGCGGCGGGCGCTGGCGTTTCGCACGAGCACCGACGGCGGCCGCACCTGGTCGGAGCCGACCGATCTCTACCGGGCCACCGAGGAGGGACTGTGGGTCGACTATCCCGCCATCCGCTGGATCGACGGCAACCTGCACATGGTGTGGCGGCACATCCGCGGCGGAGGCCCGGGCGCGGTGGGAAGCATGACAGGCCTCTACCACCACGTCGTTCCCGCCGCCACCTTCACGACCGTACGCGGGGCCGACGCGGTCGCGCGGTGGGCAAGCCGCGAGGCCGATCTCGTCGTCATCGGCGGCACGCCCGGCGGCATCGCCGGCGCGGTGCGGGCGGCCCGCGAGGGGCTCTCGGTGGTGCTCGTGAACCGCCACGACCATCTCGGTGGCATCATGTCGAGCGGCCTCGGCGCCTGGGACACGCAGTACGAGGGCAGGCGGTCCCCGCTCTACGACGAGATGCGGCAGGCGTTCTTCGACTTCTACCGCCGCACCTACGGCGCAGACTCACCGCAATATCGCGACGCGCTGCCGGGAAAGGCCGGCCACAACAACGGCCGCTTCGAGTCGCACGTCGCAGAGCGGCTCTTCACGGAGCTCGTCGAACGCGAAAAAAACATCACCGTGCTGCGGGGCTTCGTCCCCGTCGGCGTGGAGCGGGATGCCGCCGCCGTGAAGGCCATCACCATCCGGCCCATGCAAGGTGGTGGTGATACGGTGCTCCGCGGCAAGGTGTTTGTTGATGCCACCTACGAGGGCGATCTCGCGGCGCTGGCGAAGGTGCCCTACCGAGTGGGCCGCGAATCGCGCGACGAGTTTGGCGAGCCGCATGCGGGCATCGTGTTCATGAAGCCCGTCTCGCAGCCGCCGGATGCCGAGTCGGCCCGGCTGGCCGAACTGCGGTCGGCAATGAACCTCCGCGAATTCACCGGCTGGCAGATCAGGCTGCCTGCGAGCACCGGCGCGGCCGACCCGGCGGTGCAGGCCTGCAATTACCGCACGCCGCTGGTCACCGATCCCGCCAACCGCGTGCCGATCACACAGCCCGAGAACTACGATCCGTATTTCCTCAAGACGCTCGAGGTCTATTCGGGCGTGGCCTCCATTCCGAACGGCAAGTTCAGCTGGAACCGCCCGCAGCTCCTCGGCCTGCAGACGCCCTACGTCGAGGCCGACTGGACCGAGCGGCAGCGGATCATGGACCGGCACTGGGAAACGACGCTGGCACTGCTCTACTTCCACCAGCACGATCCCACCGTGCCGGAGAAGGTGCGGGCGGCCTGGCTCGAATACGGGCTCGCGAAAGACGAATTCGTCGACAACGGCCATCGGCCCTACGAGATGTATGTCCGCGAGGCGCGGCGGATCACGGCCCGCGCGATGTTCACGCAGCACGACGCCATGCTCGCCCCTGGGCTCGGCCGCGCGCCTGTCCACGGCGACAGCATCGCCGTGACGGAGTGGTATATGGATGCCCACGGCTGCACCACCGCCCGCGTGCCCGGCTCGATGGACGAGGGCAAGGCGATGCTCCACCAGGAGACCTTCCCCGGCCAGCTTCCTTGGCGATGCCTGCTGCCGCAGGGAGTCGACAACCTGCTCGTGCCGGTCTGTCTCGGGGCGACGCACGTGGCCTGGGGCTCGGTGCGACTGGAGCCGGTCTTCATGCAGACCGGCGAGGCCGCGGGGCTCGCGGCCGCGATCGCGGTGAAGGGGGGCCTGCCTCCGGCCGGTCTCGACGCCGACCGGCTCGTCCGCGAACTCTGCCGCCGGAAGTTCATACTGAGTTTCTTCAACGACATCGACGTGGGCGCCGACGACCCGCGGGTGGCCGCCGCGCAGTATTTCGGCACGAAGGGCTTCTTTGCCGACTACGACGCGCGGCTCGACGCGCCGCTCGAGACCGCCACGCAGGCCGTCTGGGAGCAGGGGCTCTCGGCCCTGCGGTCAGGCACGCTCGATCCAGCCGATCTCGTCAAGCAGGTGCACCAGGCCGAGGCGAAAGACTCGCCACCGACCACCCGCACCCGCGGCGCCGCCCTACTCGCCATGTGGCAATCGCTCTAAAAGGGCACGCAGCCCCGGTGATTTCCCCCAAAAGCCCCCGGCGGAAGCCGGGGGATGACTCGCTGCGATCAGATTTAGCGGGCGGGGAGGGCGATGATCGCCCGCTTGGCGCCGCCGATCTTCTCGTCGTACTGCCCGCCGAAGCTGCCTTTCGGATCGGCGCCGTGCGTCGACCACACCACGACCATGCCCTCGGGCGTGAAGCAGGGGGAGGGGTAGATGTTTTGCCGATCGCGGTGCTCGACCCCCGAGGCGTCGATCACGACGGGAGCGGACCACGTTGCGCCGTCGTCGGATGAGAGAGCGTAGACAAGCGGCGTGCGCGGAAAGAACGCCCCCTCGTGGAGCGGCTTGACGTGGTTGTACAAGCAGACGAGCCGGCCGTCGGGTGCGCGGCGGAGCGTGAGCGCCGAGCAGGGAGACTCGAGCGTCGTCGCCTCGGGCTCCGACCAGGTCTCGCCGCCGTCGGCCGAGATCGATGTATGGATGCTGCCCGCGCCGGTGCGCGCGAGCAGCCGCACGCGGCCGTCGGCCAATTCGACGGCGCAGGGCTCCTGCATGCCGCGGGGTTTTTCCAGCCGCGCCCGGCCGCGTGAAAGCCGCCACGACGCACCGCCATCGTCGGAGAGCATCGCCAGCGACTCGTCTTTGTCGCCCTCGTGTTTCCCCGCCTTTCTCGCCACCGGCACCAGGAGCCGGCCCGATTTCAGCTGGATCAGCCGGTCGTTCATCACGTAGTAGGCGGCGTCCTCCTCGATCAGCATCTTCGCCGCCGACCAGGTCGCCCCGTCGTCGCTCGAAAACGAGATCGCGGGCACGCCGCCGCCGTGCAGTCCCTCCACGTGGCGGGGCAAAACGATCGCGAGCCGGCCATCCTTCAATCGCAGAAAGCTGATGCCCTGATCGCTCACCATCCCCTTGAGAGGCCACTCGATCTTCAGCCGGCCCTGCTCCCGCCAGGTCCGGCCGCCGTCGGTGCTGCGGTAGAGCATCGGCACGGGAAACGTCGCCGCGAGCTGTTCGAAGTTTGTCGGTGGCCGCCCCCACGGCGCGGCCATGAGGATGTCGCCGTTTTCGAGCCGGAACGTGCCGGGGCCGATGAAGCTGCGGTCGGGCGTGTGAGCGATGACCACTTCCGGTGCGACGACGAACTCGGCTTGATGCGATGGCGGAGTTGCCGTCGCGATAGCCGTAAATCCCGCCAGCAAGCAGAAGACAATGAGAAGTCTGGGGAGTGATTTCATGGCGGGCAGGGCAGGGGTGAACTGTTCGCAATGCGTGAAATATCATATCATGTCGGCCCGGAGGCTTTTACGTGCACACCTTGACTCTCCGAACATCGATCGGCGGCATTGCAGCCGCGATCCTCATCGCGCTAGAGCTCCACGCGAGCCTGCTGGCGGCCGAGCCGTCAGCGACTGAGGGCCGTCCGCCGCTGCGAATTCTCCCGCTCGGCGACAGCATCACGCGGGGCTCGTATCTCGCGCTCGAGAATGGCAAGGCCGTCGGGATGCCGCATCCTGACGGCGGCGGCTGGCGGAAGAGTCTGCAAAACCGGCTGCGGCACGCGGGGATCCCGTTCGATTTCGTGGGGGAGCTCGACTACCTCGCCTACGGCCGCGACGGCAAGGTCGATCCCGGCTTTGATCCGCACCATCACGGACTGGCCGGCTTCGGCAACGCCGGCATCCTCTCGGGCGGCACGGTGCCGACACCGGCCGACGTGCTTGCCGCCCGCGGTGTCACGGAGATCACCGTGCATGGAATCGCGGACGTGCTCGCGCGTGAGAAGCCCGACGTGATCCTGCTCATGTCAGGCGCCAATGGCTTCGATGCCACCGCACGCGACAGGCTCATCCGCACGATCGGAGAGAAGAGCGGGGCGCATCTCTTCGTGGCCACGATTCCGCCACAGAAGCCTCCGCGGGCCGGCTCGGAAGGCGTCGAAGCCTACAACGCCTCGCTCCCGGCCGTGGTCGCCGCGCAGCAGGCCGCCGGCAAGCGGATCACGCTCGTGGACATGCACGCAGCCCTCACGCCCGACGACCTCCTCCCCGACGGCGTGCATCCCAACCGCGCCGGCATGGAAAAAATCGCCGCCACGTGGTTCGCGGCTCTCGCACCGCTGCGGGCGGCCGAGCCCCTCGTGAAAAAGCCGCTGCTGGAAAAGATCGACGTCTTTCAGGCGAAGACCGGCGGCTACATGCTCTACCGCATTCCCGGAGTCATCGTCACGGCGAAGGGAACGGTGCTCGCCTCCTGCGAGGCCCGCAAGAGCGCGAGCGGCGATTGGGGAACGATCGACATCCTGCTGCGCCGCAGCACCGACGGCGGGCGCACCTGGGGCGAGCCATACAGTCTCGCCGACGTGCCGGGCCCGAAGCAGAAGAACCCCGCGGCGCTCAAGCAGAAGCTCGCGACCAACGACGAGGTGACCTACAACAACTGCACGCTCGTCGCCGGTCGCGCGGGCCCGGTGCATGCGCTCTTTTGTCTCGAATATGCCCGCTGCTTCTATCTCCGCAGCGACGACGACGGCCTGACCTGGTCGAAGCCGGTCGAGATCACGAAGACGTTCGAGGCGTTTCGCAGCGAGTTCGACTGGAAGGTGCTGGCGACCGGTCCCGCGCATGGCATCCAGCTTCGAAGCGGCCGGCTGGTCGTGCCGGTGTGGCTCTCGACCGGCACCGGCGGCCACGCCCATCGCCCGAGCGTCTCGGCAACCATCTATAGCGACGACTTCGGCGCGACCTGGCACCGCGGCGACATCGCGGTGCCAACCACGCCTGAATGGATCGACCCGAACGAGACGGTGGTGGTCGAACTGGCTGACGGCCGCGTGATGCTCAACGTGCGGAGCTGGCCCAAGCAGCACCGTCGCATCGTGACGACGAGCCCCGACGGCGCCACCGGATGGACGACGCCGAAGTTCGACGACGCCCTGGTCGAGCCGATCTGCATGGCGAGCATCGTGCGGTATTCCCTGGCCGGTGAAGCCGGGGGCAGGAATCGGATCCTGTTCGCCAATCCGCACTGGCTCGAACGGGCCGACGGCAAGGCCCAGCCGGGCGTCGGTCGCGATCGCAAGAATGTCTCCGTCAAACTGTCGTACGACGAGGGGCAGACCTGGCCGGTCAACAGGTCGCTGGAAGCCGGCTTCAGCGGCTATAGCGACCTCGCGGTGCTCCCCGACGGCACGATCCTATGCTTCTACGAGCGGGGGAGCATCGACGGAAAGAACAACTTCGGCACCGATCGATTGACCGTCGCCCGGTTCAATCTCGAATGGCTCACCGACGGGGCGGACACCACAGCCGCGAAGTGATCGCGTGCGAAGGTTCTGTGGCCAGCGGGCGGAAAAGCGCTGCGTCACCTGTTCGTGACTCAATGACAGCATATATGCTATCATTTTCTCATGGAACCGCAGCGCATCGTCGTCGACACGAACGTCATCGCCTCGGCACTGACGAGCGCCACTGGCACGAACCGGGAGGTAATGCGGTGTTGCCTTGGAGGCCTCGTCGCACCCTTGATCGGCACCGCTCTCTTTCACGAGTATGAAAGTCTCGTGCACCGTCCTTCGGTGAACGCGCGCTGTCCGCTTACGACGAAAGAACGAGACGAACTGCTCGATGCCTTTCTCGGAACGTGCGAGTGGGTGCGGATCTCGTTTCGCTGGCGACCCAACCTGGCGGACGAGTCTGATAATCACCTCATTGAGTTGGCCGTGGCGGGTGGTGCGACGGCTATCGTCACGAACAACGTACGCGACCTGCGATCTGGTGAACTCATTTTTCCCAATATCGGCATCATGACTCCAGCCGAGTTCCTGAAGGCACTGAGGAGACGACCATGACGACGCTCACGATTCGCATCCCAGACGACACTGCCGCCCGCCTGCGACAATTGGCGAAGCATCGCGGCATCAGTCTCAACAAACTTATGGAGGAGTTCTCCACGACAAGCCTCGCCGAATTCGATACGGAAAACCGCTTTCGACTCCGGGCCGCGAAGGCATCGCCCAAGCGAGGCCTCGCGCTTCTGGAGAAACTCGACAACGCACTGCAGAAAGGCACTGCGAAGCGAAAGCGTGGCAACCGCTGACGCGTCAAGAAAAAGATGACAGCGTCCTAAACAAGGGCAAGCTGTAAATTGCCCAGATTTGGTGGCTGGCGCCTTTTTCCCAAAGTTCCGAAAGGATGCACCGGACGGAGTTCCGATATATCATTGAGGTGACCGGTGTCGCCGGTTCGCTCCAGCCCTGACGAGGTCCGCGATGCACCACCGCCCGGCAACTGCGATCCGGTGTCTGGCCGTCGTTCTTATGGCGGGCCTGCTAGGATCGCCCCAGGCCGTGGCGTCGCCCACGCCCGAACAGATCGCGTTTTTCGAGACGAAGATCCGGCCGGTGCTCGCCCAGCACTGCTACCAGTGCCATTCGGCCGAGGCCCTGCGGGCCGGCAAGCTCAAGGCGAGCCTGCTCGTCGACTCCCGCGACGGGATGATGAAGGGGGGCGAGAGCGGCGCGGCCGTGGTGCCCAAGAACAAGGAAGAGAGCCTGCTCCTGGCGGCCCTCAAATACGACGGCTTCGAAATGCCTCCGGCCGGAAAGCTTCCCGACGAGGTGATCGCCGACTTCGAGACCTGGATCGACATGGGCGCGCCCGATCCGCGGGACGAGCCGCTGGCCACGATCGACGAGCGGACGATCGACGTGGCGGAGGGGCGGAAGCATTGGTCATATCGTCGGCTTGCGCCGGTGTCGCCGCCGGAGGTGAAGACGGCCGGCTGGACCCGGAACGACATCGACCGATTCATTCTGGCCAAGCAGGAGGAGGCGGGGATCGCGACGGCCGCCGAAGCTGCCAAGGCAACGCTCGCCCGCCGGCTGTTCTTCGATCTCACCGGTCTGCCGCCGACACCCGAGGAGCTGAAGCAGTTCCTCGACGACACATCCGCCGACGCCTATGAGAAGCTTGTCGATCGGCTGCTGGCCAGCCCGCGATTCGGCGAGCGGTGGGCCCGTCATTGGCTCGACACGGTGCGGTATGGCGAGAGCAGTGGCTACGAGTTCGACGGCGATCGCCCCCACGCCCATCACTACCGCGACTGGGTGATCAAAGCCCTCAACGCCGATTTGCCGTATGACGAGTTTCTGCGGATGCAGGTGGCCGGCGACCTCATCAAGCCCGGCGACTACGACGCGACGGCCGCGACCGGCTTCCTCGTGGCGGGCCCGTATCCGGGGCAGGTGACGGCCAAGACGGTCGAGCCGATCCGCTACGACCAACTCGACGACATGGTGGCCACGCTCGGCTCGAGCGTGCTCGGGATGACGATCGGCTGCGCCCGCTGCCACGACCACAAGTACGATGCGATCGGCCACCGCGACTACTACGCCATGATCGCCTGCCTCGGGAAGGCCGTGCAGCGCGACACCGGCATCGACCTCGATCCGGCGACGACCAAGCGGAAGAACGACGCCTGGCTCGCGGAGCGGGCGCCGCTGGTGGCCGCGGAGGAACGGTATCGCAGGGAGGACCTGCCGGGGCGGATCGCCCGGTGGCTGGCTGCCGAAGCGCCGCACCATCTCCAGGCGGCCACCTGGATGGCACTCGACCCGCAGTCGCTCAGGGCCTCCAAGGCCACGCTGCTCGAAGAGCCGGGCGATATCGTTGCCGCGTCGGGCAAGCTCGAAGCCGACGACACCTACACCCTCACGTTTCACACGTATCAGAAAGATCTTCGGGCGCTGCGGCTCGAGGCGCTGGCGAGCCCCTCGGCGCCGGGCGGCGGGCCGGGCACGGGCGAGAACGGGGCGTTTCGACTGTCGAAGTTGAAGATCATCGCGGCCCCGCTCGTGGCCGCGCCGGATCGCAAACCGATTGAGATTATTCTGCGGCCGGCCGCTGCGACGTCCGAGGCTCCGGGGTACGAACTCGAATACGCGATCGACTCCCCCATCGAAACCGGCTGGTCCGTGGACGGCCAGCCCGGAAGGGATCACGCCGCCATCGTCGCCTTCGACAAGCCGGTCGGGTTCGACCAGGGGACGCGTCTGACCGTCGAACTGATGTTCGCCGCCAAGCAGCATGGCCTCGCGAAGCTGCGGGTGGCGGTCACCAGCGAACCGGACGCGGCAGACCTCACGGTGGCCCCCGCGCCGCAGGCGGCCTTGGAACTGGCGACGTTGCTCGATGCGACCCGCGCGGCGGGCAAGGAGCTCTCCGATGACGCCGTGACGCGCGACCTGTTGCCGTGGATAAGTCGTTTCGATGCAGCCGCAGCGCAGGTGCAGGCCGACCTCGCGGCGATCGACGCCAAGAAGCCGAAGCCCGATCTTCTGCATGTCTATGCCGCCACGAACGGGCCATGGGTGATCACGGGCAACTCGCAGGCCGTGCAGAGCGGCAGCCAAGACGTGTTCGTGCTCGCCCGCGGCGAAGTGGGCCGCAAGAAGGGCAAGGCGGCGCCGGGATTCGTGCTGGCGACGATCGCCGACGACGACGTCGAGAAAAACCTGCTCTCCGCCACCGACGACGACGCGCCGCCGCCCGATTCGCGGCTGGGGCTCGCCAGCTTTCTCACCGACGTCGATCGCGGCGCCGGCCCGCTCGCCGCCCGCGTGATCGTCAACCGTCTCTGGCACCACCACTTCGGCCGCGGCATCGTTGCCACTCCCAACGACCTCGGCACCCAGGGCGATCCGGCCACGCACCCCGAGTTGCTCGAATGGCTCGCCAACCGGATCGTGGAAGATCGCTGGAGCCTCAAGAGCATTCACCGGCTGATCGTCACGAGCGCTACCTACCGGCAGTCGGGCACGGTGAACGAGGCGGCCCGGGCGAAAGATCCCGACAACAAGCTCCTCTGGCATCGGAAGCCGACGCGGCTGGAAGGGGAGTCGATCCGCGACGCGCTGCTCGCCGTCGCCGGCACGCTCGACACGAAGATGTATGGCCGGACCGGGCTCGACGTGAAGGCGCCCCGGCGGAGCATCTATCTCACCGTGAAGCGCAGCGAGCCGATCGGGTTTTTGCAGGTGTTCGACCAGCCGGAACCGGTGCAGCCGGTGGGGGCGCGTGGCGTGGCCACGGTGCCGACGCAGGCACTGGCGATGATGAACTCGCCGCTCGTGCGGTCAGCGGCGGAGGGCCTGGCGAAGCGGGCCCGCACGACGCTCGGCCTCGCGCCATCTGCCGCAGCGGGCGAGGCGACGATCGACTATTGCTTCACGGCCGCCCTGTCGCGGCAGCCGAGCAAGAGGGAGCAGGAGAAGTTTGCGACGCTGATCGCCGCCCGCGAGCAGGCGGCCGGCGACGCCGCGGCGGGCCGGCAGGCGGCGCTCGCCGATGTGTGTCATTTGATGTTTTGTTTGAACGAGTTTGTGTACGTGGATTGAGGAGCGTCGCATGAATACCTCGCCATCACGGATCGGTGACCTCGTGCTTCCGGCACGGCGGGAGTTTCTCCGCGACGCGGGCCTCGGCTTCGGCGCCCTCGCCTTGGCGTCGCTCCTCGGCGACGAGAGCCGGGCCAACACGAGCTCGGGCGTGGCGACGCCGGCGTCGATTCTCCATCACCCGCCGAAGGCCAAGCGGGTGATCTGGCTCTTCATGACGGGCGCTCCGTCGCAGGTCGACACCTGGGACTACAAGCCCGAGCTCCAGGCTCGCAACGGCCAGCCGCTGCCCGGCGCCGACAGCCAGGTGGGCTTCTTCCAGACGAGCGGCAAGTGCCTCGCCAGCCCGTTCAAGTGGGCCCAGCATGGTCAGTCGGGCACCTGGGTGAGCGACCTCTTCCCGCACCTCTCGAAGCACGTCGACGACATGTGCTTCATCCACTCGATGCACCTGCGGGCCAACAACCATGCCCCGGCCGCGATGGAGCTGATGAGCGGGTTCAGTAGGCCCGGCATGCCGAGCATGGGCGCCTGGCTCGACTACGGCCTCGGCAGCATGAACCAAGACCTGCCGAGCTACGTGGTGATGCACGAGCGGAAGCCGCGCGGCGACGACCAGATCTGGTCGGCGGGATTTTTGCCGAAGAGCCATCAGGCGCTGGCCATCGACGCGCGGCGGCCGGTGGCGATCGACAACCTCGCGCTCCGCACAGGGCATACGCTCGACTCCCAGCGGGCGGAGCTCGATCTCCTGTCGGCGCTCAATGCCGAGCATGCGGCGCTGCGGCCGACGCAGGCCGACCTCGCAGCCCGCATCTCCAGCTTCGAACTGGCCTACCGGATGCAGACGGCCGCGCCCGAGGCGATCGATCTCGCGCAGGAGTCGAAGCTCGTGCACGAGCTCTACGGCACCGACGATCCGAAGTGCAAGGTCTTCGCCAAGCAGTGCCTCACGGCCCGTCGGCTCCTGGAGAGGGGCGTGCGGTTCATCCAGATCTTCGCGGGAAAGAATGTGGCGGGCGACGGGGCGGTCGACGACGTTCCGTGGGACGGCCACGCCAACATCGAGACCAACCACCGCGAGTGCGGCCTGGCGACCGACCGGCCGGCGGCGGCGCTCCTGGCCGACCTCAAGGCCCGCGGGATGCTCGACGACACGCTCGTGATCTGGGGGGGCGAGTTTGGCCGCACGAGCGACTCGCAGGGGGGCAAGGGCCGCGACCACAACCCCGCCGGCTTCACGATCTGGATGGCCGGCGGCGGCGTGAAGCCGGGCACTCACTACGGCGCGACCGATCCCTTCGGCTACAAGGCGGTGGAAAACAAGGTGCACGTCAACGACCTGCACGCCACGCTGCTGCACCTGCTCGGCATCGACCACGAGAAGCTCACGTATCGCCACAACGGCCGCAACTTCCGGCTCACCGACGTGGGCGGCCACGTGGTCAAGGACGTGATCGCGTAGGACGAGCGTTCGCAGATGCCTCCGGCTCGCGGTCGGCGGCCGGGGCCTTTTGCCTCTACCACTCGCCGGACCGGTGAAACTCCCGCTCGGCGGCCTCGCGAAACTTTTTCGCCGCGGCATTGATGCCGGCGAGGATCGCGTCGGCCGGCAGGCCGCTCGTGCTGCGGGCCGCCTCGATCACGGTGCGGCATTCGTTGGCGTCCATGAACGCGGCGGCGGCCAGCAGCCGCTCCTCGTCTTCCGGCGGGATCGCGAGGAAGCCGTGCTTGTCGGCGTGGACGAGCTGGCCGGGCTGCACCTCGCGGCCGAACACCGTCACCGGCACGCCCCACCGCACGGGCATGACGTGCGCGTGGCTCACGCACATCCGGCGGGCGATCGCCTTGAATCCGGCGGCCGTCATCTCGTCGACGTCGCGGATCGCGCCGTCGGTGATCGTGCCCACGCAGCCGAGGGCCCGGTGGATGTTTGAATTCACTTCGCCCCAAAACGAGCCGATCGTCCGCGGCTTGTCGAGGTCCTGCACGACCACGATCTTGGGGCCAGCGACGCTCGCCACGTAGCGGCGGTAATCGTCCCAGGCGGAGGCATTGGCCTTGTGGGCCGGCGACGAGGGCTCGATCACGACCGTCACCGCGTAGCCGGCCATCGGCCCCATCTGCGGCATGAAGTCGCGGGTCTCCTCGAGATTGAAGCCTTCGGCGGCGGCATCGTGGGCCGTGATCTGCTCCCAGCCGTTGCTGATGGTGGGCGTGTTCCAGCGGGCGAGCTGCAGGAGGGCGGCAAGCGGGAGCGGCATGCGTGATGATCCGTGGGGTGGGGCGGGGGAGTGGCGGAAATATATCAGACAAACGGTGCCGGGCACCACATCTGGCCCGAATGCGACGCGCCATCCCACCGGCTTCCGCCGGGGGCTTTTGGGGGGCGGGGGCGTCAATTATCCTCGCGTCATGGATTCGCTGCTTTCCAACCGCGTGTATGAACAGCTCTACGGGGCGATGCTCGATGGCCGGCTGCGGCCGGGCGACCGGCTCAACCGCCGGCAGGTGTCGGTCGATCTCGGCGTGAGCGTGGCGCCGGTGCTCGAGGCGATGACCCAGCTCGAGTGGGAGGGCTTCCTCGAGACGAGCCCGCGGGCCGGCACGCTCGTCAGGCAGGTGACGCTCGCCGACGTGCTGGGGAAATTTCGACTGCGTCAGGCGATCGAGGTGGAGGCGGCACGGGTCTACGCGGGCAAGCCGATCCGCGCGGCGCGGACCGCGCTCGAGCCGCTCGCCAAGAAGGCCGACGCGGCGGCGTTTGCGACGATCGAGAATTTCAGGACGGAAGTGGCGTTTCACACGGCGCTCGTCGACGTGGCGGACTGCCCGCAACTGAGCCGGTCCTTCCGCAACGTGATGCGGCACGGCCTCTATCACGCCGCGCAAAACCTGCTGCCGCTGCTGCCCTCGCGGACCAAGAACATCCACAGCCGTCTGCTGGCCGCCCTCTGCACCGCCGATGCCGACGCGGCTGAAAGGGTCATCCGCGACCACCTCGCCTGCTGGTTCGAGGCGATCGCGAAGGCCGACGTGCCCGCCGAGCGGCCCGCGGTGGCGTTTCGCGGGCCGTCCGTCAGCCTCAAGAAGCCCCGCCGCACCAAAAGCCCCCGGCGAAAGCCGGCGGAGTGAAGCGATCGCAGCGCGTCATCGCGGCGCGTCATCCCACCGCCGGCGGGGGCTTTTGGACGTGCGACCCTGGCGACTTCGGCGAATTGATATACTACGGCCCGCATGCATCACGCTCCGCCTTCTGAATCCTCGCACGAACGCGATTCGCCCGGCGTGAGCCGCTTGGCCTGGATCGTCGTCGCGCTGCTCGTGCCGGTGGCGCTCTTGAATTACCTCGACCGGCAGATGCTCGCGGCGATGAAGCCGTCGATCATGGCCGACATCCCCGACATCGCCACCCGGGCCAACTGGGGCATCGTGCTCGGGTCGTTCAAGTGGGTCTACGCGATCCTGAGCCCGGTGGGCGGCTACGTGGCCGATCGCACGAGCCGCCGGCTCGTCATCGTGGCGAGCCTCTTCGTCTGGTCGGCCGTCACGTGGATCACCGGCTACGTCGAATCGTTCGAGGCGTTCGTCGCCGCCCGCGCGATCATGGGCATCAGCGAGGCCTTCTACATTCCGGCCGCGCTCGCGCTCATCACCGATTTCCACACCGGCTCGACGCGGTCGCGGGCGGTGGGCATCCACCAGACCGGCATCTACGCGGGCGTGATTCTCGGCGGCTTCTCCGGCTACGTGGCGGATAACCCGGCCCTCGGCTGGCGGCTCGCTTTCGCTGTCTGCGGGATCGCGGGCATCGTCTACGCCGTGCCGCTCTACTTTCTCTTGCGCGATCCGCCGCATGGCCGGGCGACCGGCGACGAGCCGGCGTTTGGCGCGGCCGTGGGTGAACTCCTGCGCAACCGGCAGTTTCTCCTGCTCGTGGCCGTGTTCACGCTGCCGGCGATCGCCGGGTGGGTGGTCAAGGACTGGATGCCCGACATCCTTCGCGAGAAGTTTGGCCTAGGGCAGGGGCAGGCCGGCGTGTCGGCCGTGCTCTTTGTGCAGCTGGCGTCGCTCGTGGGCGTGGTGGCGGGAGGCTGGCTCGCGGATCGGCTGATGCAGTCGACCGACCGGGGCCGGATCTACACCAGCGCCCTCGGCATGTCGTTTTTCCTACCGGCGCTCGTGGGCGTCGGAATGGCGGGCACGCTCGGCTTCGCGATCGCCTGCCTCGTGCTCTTCGGCCTCGGCTGGGGCTTCTTCGACTGCAACAACATGCCGATCCTCTGCCAGATCACGCGGCCCAGCCTGCGGGCCACGGGCTACGGGATCATGAATCTCGTGAGCATCAGCTTCGGCGGCTTCGCCGACTGGGGCTTCGGCGTGCTGCGCGACGCGGATGTCTCGCTCGCCGCGATCTTCGGCGGGTTTGCGCTGCTCGCGATCCTCTCGGTGGCGCTGGTGCTCGCGATCAGGCCGCAGGTTGGAAAGTAGGGCGGCCTTCAGGCTGCCAATGCGGGTCGCTCGAGGCAGGCTAAAGCTCTCTTCGTGGCAGGCTGAAGCCTACCCTACAGGAGGTGGAAGTCGACGACGAGCGGCAGGTGGTCGCTCGCCCGCTTCGAGAGGCTCGTTCGCACGACGCGGGCGTGCCGCACATCGATCGCCCCGCGCACAAACGCCTTGTCGAGCGACCCGATCGCCAGCCAGGCCGGAAACGTGCGAAACCGCCCCGCCGGCGCGGTCACCTGCGCGAAGCCATTCGCCGCGAGGGACGCGGAGGCGAGCGTGTCACGCCAGTCGTTGAAGTCGCCCACGATCACCGTGGGATGCGGGTCGGCCGAGCGAAAGAGCATGTGGCCGAGCAGCCGTCGCATCTGCCACTGCCGCTCCTGCTCGGCGAGGCCCAGATGCGTGTGCACGAGATGCAGCCGACCCTCCGGCGCATCGACCACGAGCAGCTGCGCGCCCCGCGGCTTTCGCGAGTTGTGCCGCAGGCTGATCCGATGCCGGCTCGAGACCGGCCACCGCGAGAGCACGAGATTGCCGTAGGAGCCATCCCCCACCGGCACGTTGGCCTGGAAGACCGAATGGCAGCGGAAGTAGCGGGAGAGTAGCCGCGGCTGGTCGTCGAAGCGGCTGCGGCGAACGTGGCGATCGACCTCCTGCAGGCAGATGAGATCGGGATTCTCCGCCTCGATGCAGTCGATGATCCGCGCGAGCGAATAGCGGCGGTCGCGGCCGCCGATCCCCTTGTGGATATTCCAGCTGAGGAGCCTCATGGCGAGCCGCCCAGCTCCGACCGGCGGCCCGGCGGCACCACGGAATCGGGCTCCTCGCAAAACGCCTTGTTCATCGCTCGCCGATTGTACCCCGTGACGCCTCATGCGTCTGCCCATCCCATATTGGAAAACAATCGCCCAGCGTCGTTTTTCTGATATGATCTGGGCATGGCAAGCCTCGAGGATTTCATCGATCGGCAGTTGACGAGGGGGCGGGCGCACTTCACGAAGTCGGCCGCCATGGCCGAACTGCGGCAGTCGCCGCATGCCCTGCAGGCCGCGATCGCCCGCCTGGCGAAGAAGGGCCGGCTCGCACTTCCCCGCCGCGGCTTCTACCTCATCCTCCGGCCGGAGGATCGAACGTTCGGCGCTCCCGATCCGGCCCGCTGGATCGATCCGCTCATGAGCCACCTCGGGCTCGAATACCGGATCTCGCTCCTCCGGGCCGCAGCCTTCCACGGGGCCGCGCATCAGGCCGCCATGGTCTTCCAGGTGATCGCGCCGCGGCAGCTTCCGGCGATCACGATCGGACGACAACGCGTGGAGTTCCTGTTCCAGACGCCCAAGGCCTTCGCGATCTCGAACCGGCCCGAATGGCTTGATCGCCTCAAAACCGACGCCGGGTTTGCCACGGTCGCCGGCGTGGAGCTGACGCTGCTCGACATCTGCCGCTACTTCCATCGTTCTGGCGGCATCAACGCCGCCGCCCAGGCCGTCCATGATCTCGGCGGCAGGGCCCGTGGGAAAAAACTCGCCACTGCGGCCGTCGCCTACGAACACACGGCGGTGAGGCGGCTCGGTTACCTTCTCGAACGCTTCGGGCATGCCCGGCAGGCTCGGGCACTCCTGCCGATCGCCGCCAAGGCAAAATCGTTCTCGCCGCTCGATCCCGCGACGAAACCCGCCGCGAGGGAATTGTCCTCTCGCCAAGACCGAAATCTGCCCTGGAAACTCGTCGTGAACGTGGGCTTGGAGATCGATGAATGATCCCCCGGGCTCACATCCAGCAGTGGGCTGCCTTTGCCCCGTGGCCTGACCTCCGCCAGGTGGAGCAGGATCTCGTCATCTCCCGAGCCCTGTGCGACCTATTTGCCAGCAAAGCGATCCGCGATCGGATCGCATTCCGCGGCGGGACGGCGATCCACAAACTGCTGCTCACGAAGCCGCTGCGGTATTCCGAGGACATCGACCTCGTGCAGACGCGGGCGGAACCGATCGGACCGGTCATCGACAGCGTGCAAGAAGCGTTGTCATGGCTCGGACGAGGCAAGCGGACCCAGACTCAGCGCTCGACGACGCTCGTTTTCAGATTCACACCCGAAGAGGCCGGCGACCAGCCGCTCAAGCTCAAGATCGAGATCAACACGCGGGAACACCAGAGCCGGCATGGGTTCCGCAGATATCAGTTCGGGGTCGACAGCGACTGGCATCGCGCACAGGTCGAGATCACGTCGTACGACCCGGAGGAATTGCTGGCCACGAAACTGCGGGCGCTGCTGCAGCGGAACAAGAATCGGGACCTGTTCGACCTCAATGAGGCCCTGCTTCTGCCCGGGCTTGACGGCGATCGGCTGCTCGAATGCTTTCGGCATTATCTGGAACAAGACGGGCATCCGATCACACGGGCCATTGCCGAGGAGCGGATGCTGAACAAGCTCAACACGAGCCTCACAGAAGACATCGCTCCGCTCCTGCCACCGGGAGTGAACTTCGACGAGGCCGCGGCAATCGCGGCGTTTAGTCTCGTATGGCAGACGCTGATCACGCGACTACCGGGAGAGCCATGGAAATCGACGCCGGCGGTCATCGCAACGATTCGGGCGACGAAGATCCCCGCCCTTCTCGACGGGATCGTGGACCGTGGGGACGGGGATATTCCAGCTGAGGAGCCTCATGGCGAGCCGCCCAGCTCCGACCGGCGGCGCAAATAATGCTTCTGCACGCGGGCCACGCAGGGGCGGCCGTCGGCGCTTCGGCTGGCGCAGGCGGCATCCGGCCGGGCGGCCTGCTGCACGACGGCGCGAACCCGCGTCGGCACGCCGTCCGCGAGATCGGCATCGACGTCGTCTACCGTGAGGCCGTGGCAGGCGCAGAGGGCGCCGTGCGGGTCTTTCGGCCAGAAGAGGCCGTGGGCGCTGGCCACCGGGATCGTCCGCTCGAGCAGGTCGAAGTAGGCCACGTCGCAGGCGCCGGTGCCACAGAAATAGGCCGGCTCGCCGAGCGACTCGGCCGCCGCGGGGGCCACGTGGGCTAGCAGCGTCTCGCCCGTCACGGGCGCGCCCTCGTTGCCGCACCGCGGGCAGCGCGGCGGCACCGCCGAATCGGGCTCCTTGCAAAAGGCCTTGTTCATCGAACGAACACCCTAGTTCATCGAAACAGAATTGTACCCCGAGAGCGAGGGTATCGTAATCTTTCGCCATGCACGCCCACGACGACATCCGGATCGGCACGCTCGTTCCCGCCCACGACCGCACGGCCGACGTGATCGCCCAGCTCGTGCCGCTGGGATTCGAGACCTTCCAGATCGCGTTTGGCAGGAGCGTGGGTGACTTCGACGTGGCGGGGCTCGCGACGGCCGTCGTCCGGGCGCTCGCCGAGGCGCCGGCGACCGAAGGTGGACTACCGCCGCGCGTGAGCGCGATCGGCGTCTACGGCAATCCGCTCACAAGCCCGGAGACACTGGCCGACTGGGAGCGGCTCATCGATGCGGCGGATCGCTTCGGCTGCGACATCGTCTCGGGGTTCGCCGGCCGCGTGCCCGGAAGGCCGGTGCCGGAATCGTATGGACGCTTCGGCGAGGTCTTTCGTCCGCTCGCCCGCCGGGCCGAAGACCGGGGCGTTCGGCTCGCGTTTGAAAACTGCGAGAAGCGGGGCACGTGGGAGAGCGGCGACTGGAACATCGCGCATGCCCCACGGGCCTGGGATGCGATGTTCGCCGAGGTCGAAAGCCCGGTGATCGGCCTCGAATGGGAGCCCTGCCACCAGATCGTGAGCTTCGTCGACCCGCTGCCGCAATTGAAGAAGTACGCATCGCGGATCTGGCACATCCACGGCAAGGACGCGCAGGTTGACTGGAGCGTGATCCGCGAGCACGGCATCCGCGGCGGCGTGCAATACGTCCATCACCGCACGCCCGGCTTTGGCGACACGAACTGGACCGGCCTCATCAGCACGCTCAGGATGTGCGGCTGGCGGGGCAGCATCGACATCGAGGGCTTCCACGACCCGGTCTACCGCGATGCGCTCGAGACGACGGGGCAGGTGGCGGCGCTCGAGTATTTGAAACGCTGCCGCGGCGGCCGCTTCGTGCCGAATGTGTTTTAAAGCATTGACAGGCTGAACTTTTGACAGGCTGAAGCCTGTCCTACCGGGCATGGAAACATTCATCTCGACGGCGTGGCGCTGGTGGCTCGTGCTTTGGCCGCACGTGCTCGCCTGGTCGATCATCGCGATCAACGTGGCCGCGTCGGCCCACGCCATCCTCGTGAAGCGCGACAACCGCTCCACGATCGGCTGGGTCGGGCTGATCTGGCTCTCGCCGGTCTTCGGCGCGATCGCCTACGCGGTGCTTGGCGTCAACCGGATCCGCTCCCGCGCCAGCCGGCTGCGGGCCGGCACCCGCACCGTCACCCACGAACTCGCCGGCGCCGTGCCGAGCCCCACGCGGCTGGCCGACGCGATCGGCCCGGATCATGCCCCGCTGCGGTCACTCCAGACGCTCGTCGGACAGGTCACCGACCGCCCCCTCGTCGACGGCAACGCGATCGAGCCGCTCGCCGGCGGCGACGAGGCCTATCCGCGGATGCTCGCCGCGATTGACGCCGCCACGCGGAGCGTCGCCCTGGCCAGCTACATCTTCGACAACGACCCCACGGGGCGGATCTTCGCCGACGCGCTCGCGCGGGCTGTGAAGCGGGGCGTCGATGTGCGGGTTTTGATCGACGGCATCGGATCGACCTACACCTTCCCGTCGATCGTGGGCGTGCTCGCGGGGAAGGGGGTGCGGGCGGAGCGGTTTCTGCCCACCAGCGTGCCGGTCTACTTCCCCTACGCCAACCTGCGCAACCATCGGAAGATCATGGTCGTGGACGGCCGGATCGGGTTCACCGGCGGCCTCAATATCCGCGACGGCTGCTGGCTCGCGCACCAACCCGCCCACCCCGTGCGCGACATGCACTTCGAGCTGCGCGGGCCGGTGGTCACGCAGCTCCTCGAAGTCTTCGTCGAGGACTGGGAATTCGCCACGGGAGAGCAGCTTGTCGACCCGGCCGCCGGCGGCCTGCGCGAAGGGCCATGGGCGCCCGATCTCGCCTTCGCGGGCACGGCGCTGGCTCGCGGCGTGCGCTACGGCCCCGACGATCCCGACATCGGCCGGATCAAGCTCGTGCTCGTGGGCGCCCTCGCCGCCGCCCAGAAGACGGTGCGGATCATGACGCCCTACTTCCTGCCCGACGACGCCATCTGCCAGGCGCTCGACGTGGCCGCGATGCGCGGCGTGCAGGTTGACATCGTGCTGCCCGATCAAAACAACCTCGCGCTCGTCAGCTGGGCCTCGACCGCGATGCTCTGGCAGGTGCTCGGCCGCGGCTGCAACGTCTGGATGTCGCCGCCCCCCTTCGACCACACCAAGCTCATGGTCGTGGACGGCTCGTGGGCGATGTTTGGCAGCGGCAACTGGGACGACCGCAGCATGCGGCTCAACTTCGAATTCAACGTCGAGACCTACGACCGCGATCTCGCCGCGCGGATCGACCGCCACATCGCCGACGTCATCGCCCGCTCACGGCAGAAGACGCTCGCGGAGGTGGACAGCCGCTCGATCCCGGTGCGGCTCCGCGACGGCATTGCGCGGCTGTTTTCGCCGTATCTGTAGCCGCGGTCTACCGCTCGAAAAGCGCGATGCTCGCCGTGAAGCCGTGGAGGCAGTTACGTCGCCCGATCGGGCCGATCTCCCCCTGCGCGAAAAATCCCGCCGTCGGGATCGGGCCGAGCCGTTCCGCGATGCAGCGGGCGTCGTGGTCGGGATTCGCGAAGAGCCGGCTGCCGCGGCCGTTGCAGGTGAAGACGAGGGCGCCAGCGGGGTTCGAGCCGGTGACCTCATCGCGGTCGAGCAGCTCCACGAGATCTTCGTGGGCCGTGCCGGCATCGCGCACATGAAACTGCACCGTCTGGCCGACCCGCACGGCATCGCCGATCGCGAGCACGCCCATGTCGGGGTCGGCGCCGAGCACGTTGCGCACGAGAAAATCGCCGCGCCGAAACTGGTCGGTGTATTCGCTCGCCGCGCGGCCCACGTGGAGCGACGT
>JBIIQM010000124.1:0-6422 GCA_044342075.1 Pirellulales bacterium | reverse complement strand
AGCGGCCGTCGTCTCGGCGTCGGCCGCATCGGGCGGGAGCGACTCGGCGGCCTCACGCACCGCCTCCCAGGTCTCGGGCTCGACCGGCAGCTCGTAGAGCATGGAGAGTTCGAGCAGCCGCACGACGAGCGCGGGATTGGCGGCCACGGCGGCCTCGCGTCCGGGAAGCGCGCCGACATCGCCGGGGCCCACGCGAAACAGGCCGTCGACCTTGTGCCCCACGATCCCCGAGACGAGCCGGCGCGACCGCCCGCGGCGCCGGCAACGATGGACCACCCCTTCGAGCACCCGCGCCACCTGCCGCGTGTGGCGGAAATATTCCCGCATGAACCGTTCCACGCCGAGCAGGCCGTCCTGCGACTCGATGCCGCGGGCGGCCGCGATCCTCACCTGCTCGTCCCGCGTCAGGTCGTCATTCGCCTTGCCGGCGGCGATGTGCAGCTCGTTCCTGAGCCGCAGGAGAAATTCGAACGCGTCACGGAGGCTGTCGGCATCGCGGCGGGAGACCGCCCCCAAGTGGGCGAGCGCGTCGAACGAAGGCGATCCCCAGACCGTGAAGCCCAGCCAGCGCACGAGCTGGATGTCGCGCAAGCCCCCGGTCGATCGCTTCACGTTCGGCTCGAGGAGCGCGACCGTCTGCCCGAATTTCTCCGCCTCCTCGCGCCGCGCCTCGACGAGCCGCTCGACCAGTCGCCGCGATGACCGCCGCGCGAGAGTGGCGAGTCGCACGGCGAGCCGTTCCTGCAGCTCGGCATTCCCGGAGATCAGACGGCATTCGGTGAGCGTGCTATAGATCGTCGCATCACCGGCCGCGAGCCTGACCGCCTCGGCCACGGTCCGCACGCTCTGCCCCACCTGGAGGCCGGCGTCGAAGAGTTCCTGCAGGAGCCGACGGGCGACTTCCGCCACGGGCCTTCCTGCCCGGCCGTCATGGAGAATCATGAGGTCGACGTCGGAATCGGGCGCCATCTCGCGGCGGCCGTAGCCGCCATGGGCGATGAGCGTCGCATGCCGCTCGATCGCGGCGGCGTCCTCCGCCGGCAGGGCCGCGAGGATTCCCTGCCACACGTCGCGCACCAATTCGTCGCAGAGATCGGTCGCCAGTCCGCAGGTCTGCGCTCCCGGCGCCCCGGAGGCATGCTGGGCGGAGATGCGTTGCTCGAGCGCGGCGACCGCGGCTGCCGCGCGGGAGACCGACGCGGTCGTGTCAGGCTGGATGCCAGGGATCATCCGACACATTCTCCTGTTTGTTGGCGTGGCGTGCCAGCACGAACAGGAGGTCCCCCAGGCGGTTCAAGTATTCGATGGCGTTCGACGGAATGACCGTGTCGAGCTGCGAGGCGAGGGCCACGACCCGCCGCTCGGCCCGCCGGCAGACCGTGCGGGCCACGTGCATCGCGGCGGAAAGGGGCGTGCCAGTCGGCAGGATGAAACACTTGAGCGGCTCGAGCTGGGCCTCGTAGCGGTCGATCGCCTGCTCGATCGCTTCCACGTGCTGGATGCCGATCCGCTCGGCCGCGTCGCCCGGAGTCGCGAGCTCCGCGCCCAGGTCGAAAAGCTCGCATTGAATCCGCCGCAGGAGCGTGTCGAGATCGCGGGCCGCCGGCAGCGTGCGAATGAGGCCGAGATGGCTGTTGAGCTCGTCGACGGTGCCGAAGGCATCGATCCGCGCGTGGTCCTTGCGGACGCGCGGCCCGCCAAAGAGCCCCGTCTCGCCGGCATCGCCGGTCTTGGTGTAGATCTTCATGCCGCTTTCGCTCCTCGAAGTGATGGCCTGGCGCCCTATACTGGTGGCCGCCATGAAAACCTTCAACCCGCATCTGTTCGCCGCCCTCGTTTGGGCGGCGTGGCTTGCCACCAGCCCGAGCGGAAGGGCGTGGGGCGACGAGCAGTCTCCGCTCGAACGCACCTACCTCTCCCCCCCCGTCCGCGTCACCGACGGCCTCGTGAAAGCGGGGGAGGGCTACTTCGCGCCCGACGCGCGGCGGATCTGCTACCAGGGCGTGCCGCAGGGCTATCCCTTCTATCAGATCTACGTGCAGCCCTTCGACACGCGGGAGCCGCGGCTCGCGCCGCCGTTGCGAGTGAGCACGGGCCGCGGCCGCACCACGTGCTGCTGGTTCTCGCCCGACGGCACGCGAATCCTCTTCGCGTCGAGCCATCTCGATCCCGCGCTCGACCAGACCGAGCAGGCGGCCCGCGCCCAGGCCGAGGAAGATGCGAAGACTGGGCGGCGCCGCCGCTACCAGTGGGACTTCGATCCCGAGATGGAGATCTTCTCGTCGCGGCCCGATGGCAGCGACCTCGCGCGGCTCACGACCGCGAAGGGGTATGACGCCGAGTGCTCCTATTCCCCCGACGGCAGGCAGATTCTCTTCGTGAGCGACCGCGACGGCGATCCCGACATCTACCTGATGGATGCCGACGGGGCCAACGTCCGGCAGCTCACCAACGAACCCGGCTACGACGGCGGTCCGTTCTTTTCCCCCGACGG
The DNA here is from genome assembly GCA_044342075.1 of Pirellulales bacterium. Lineage (GTDB taxonomy): Bacteria > Planctomycetota > Planctomycetia > Pirellulales > UBA1268 > RGVT01. Next base: position 3,928 of record JBIIQM010000124.1, on the reverse strand, counting down.
CCGCTGGATCGCCTACCGCACCGACCGCGTCGAGAGAGACATGCTGCAGATCCACGTGATGCGGGCCGACGGGACCGGCGACGTGGCCCTCACGAGCGGGCAGGGGGTCCGTTGGGCGCCCTACTGGCATCCGACGAAGCCCTGGCTCATCTGGACCGGCGCCGACCACTCCGATCCGACGAAGCGGCCCAACTACGATCTCTGGATCGCCCGCTACGAGCCGCCGAAAGGCGATGGAAAATTTCAGATCGGCGAACCGCTGCGGATCACCGACCATGAGGGGGCCGATGTTTTGCCTTCGTTTTCGCCCGACGGCCGGCTCCTGATGTGGACCGCCAGCCGCGACGGCGGCGGCGGCCGCAGTTCGAGCCAGCTCTGGGTCTCGACGCTCGAGCTCGACCGCCTGGAAAAAGATCTCGGAGAAATAAATCGATGAACCGTTCTGGTGCCGACACGGGTGTCGCCTTCATCGGGGGCGGCCAGATGGCGCTGGCGCTCGCGGAGGGTTTTTGCCGCGCGGGGCTCGTCGCTGCCCAGCAGATCACCGTCTACGACCCGAGCGACGCGGCCCGCGAGCGGCTGGCGGCCCGGGTGCCGGGCGTGCGGTTTGCCGCGACCGGCCCGGAGGCTGCGGCCGCCGCGCCGATCGTGTTTCTCGCCGTGAAGCCGCAGCAGGCGGCGGTCGCTTGTCGGGAGATCGCCGCAGCGCTTTCGAGCGGCGCGGTCGTCGTCTCGATCGTGGCGGGCCTGCCGATGGCGAAGCTCGCCGCGCTCCTCGGCACGAACCGGATCGTGCGGGTGATGCCAAACACGCCCTGCCTCGTGGGCAAGGGGGTGTCGGTCGTCTGCCGCGCGGCCGACGTTTCGGTGGAGACGGGCCGCCGCGTGGCCGACCTGCTCGGCGCCGTGGGGCACGTGCACGAGGTCGACGAGGGACTGCTCGACGCGGTGACCGGCCTGTCAGGCTCGGGCCCGGGCTTCGTCGCGCTGCTCGTGGAGGCGCTCTCCGACGGCGGCGTGAAGGCAGGGCTGCCGCGGCCGCTGGCCATGGCGCTGGCTGTGGAGACGTTTGCCGGCACGGCGGCGCTCCTCGAGCAGACGGGCGAGCACCCGGCGCAGATCAAAGACCGGGTCTCGAGCCCGGGCGGCACGACGATCGCCGGCCTCGCCGTGCTCGAACAGCGCGGCGTGCGAGGCGCGGTGATCGACGCCGTCGTGGCCGCCGCCTCGCGGGCCCGCGAACTCGGCGCCGGCTAGACGCCAAGAGACAGGCTGAAGCCTGTCCTACTTGCGCTTTTTCTTCGCTTTGGCCTTGGCCTTCTTGGCAGGCTTGGCCTTTTTGGCGGCGGGCTTGGCGGCCTTGCCGAATGCCAGCGCCCAACCATCGGCGTAGTTGCTCGTGCTTCCCACTCGAATGACCGACATGCGTCACCTCATCGAAAAAGGTGTCAGGACTCTTTTATGGTCTGAACGGGCCCGTTTCCCGAAGAACGAAGCCGGAAAAGAGTCCTGACACCTTTTTCGCAGAATCCGATTCGCCGAGCAACATCAGCGCGGCACGATCACGACGCACAACCGCCCCCATGCCTCCGGCAGCGACGCGCGACCGTGGCGATCCACCGCCGGCGGTGCGGCGGCCGGCTCGGCCTGTAGGACCAACTCGTTGCGTTCGCGGAGCAGGGGGGTGATCTCGTGCTCCCAACGCGCCGAGGCGGGGTCGATCGGCACAAGCGAGATGCCGTTGAGCGACAACGCGAGCCGCGGCCGCGCCATTGCGGCTTCGCTCGGCCGTTCGCAGATGAGGAGCACGCGGTCGCCAGGCTCCACGCCGGACGGCTGGCCAAAACTCCGCGTCCAGGCCCCGGCATTGTCCGCCGGCGGCTCCCAGGCGTTGCCAAGATGGATGGCATGATGGTTCATGTGGCCGTCTGCATGGGGTCGAGCGAAGAAAAAGGTGTCGAAAACGGCGGGCAGGGATATACTCCTCCGTTCCGCCCGGCATTGTGGCCTTTCGGCGGGTTTCTTGAAAACGAAACAGGTTTATTGAAACCGAAGGAGTTCACGACGATGGGACAGGCGCTCGAATTCACCGACGACAACTTTCAGCAGGAAGTGCTCGATTCCCAGGTGCCGGTGCTGGTTGATTTCTGGGCGCCCTGGTGTGGTCCGTGCCGCATGATCGGTCCGACGATCGAGGAACTCTCCGCCGAGAACGCCGGCACGTTCCGCGTGGGCAAGGTGAATGTCGACGAAAACAACCGCGTCGCGATGAGCTACAACGTGGCCAGCATCCCGACGATCATGATCTTCAAGGGCGGCCGCCTCGTGCAGCAATTCATGGGCGTGCAGACCAAGGCCAAGCTCCAGCAGGCCCTCGACGAGGCGAAAAACGCGTAAGCGTCAAGTAGCCTGCTTCGGAAGCGCTACCGTTTGTCGAGGCGAGCGGGTCGGCGGAAGCTCGAGGAGCATTTGGACCGAGTCTTCGAGGGCCACCGCGACGCGACTTCTGCCGCCCGCGAGCCGGTGCGTTGCTATGAGATCCGCTTCGGGACGAAGCGGTCTACTTTTCAAGTCCGTAGCTTTTCGAGCAGGCTGTCGTCGACGAAGCCCGCCAGGTTGTGCTGCACGCCCGGCTGGCGGAGCTTCTCGACGGCCTTGGCCTCGATCTGCCGCACCCGCTCACGGGTCACGCAAAAAATCGTGCCCACTTCTTCGAGCGTGTAGCTGTAGCCGTCGGCGAGGCCGAACCGCATGCGAAGGATCTCGCGTTCGCGGTAGGTCAGCCCCTCGAGCGCCTTGCCGATCGATTCGCGGAGCGATTGCTCGTGGATGCCCTTGAGCGGGTCGACCTCGCGGTGATCCTTGATGATGTCGCCCACGCCGGCCTCGTCGCTATCGCCGATCGGCTGGTCGAGCGAGACGGGCTGCCGCGACATCCGCCAGACGCAGGTGGCCTCCTCGATCGTGAGGCCGCCGATCCGGGCGAGGTCTTCCACCGCCGGCTCCCGGCCATGCTCCTGGCGAAACTGCTTCGCGATGTTGCGCATCTTCGTCATCGTGTCGACCATGTGCACGGGCACGCGGATCGTGCGGCTCTGATCGGCGATCGCGCGGGTGATGGCCTGCCGGATCCACCAGGTGGCGTAGGTCGAAAACTTGAAGCCACGGGCGTGCTCGAACTTGTCGACGGCACGCATCAAGCCGGAGTTGCCCTCCTGGATCAGGTCGAGAAACGAAAGGCCGCGGTTGCGGTAGCGCTTGGCGATGGATACCACGAGCCGCAGGTTGCCGGCGGCGAGATCCCGCTTGGCGGCGTCGTAGCGGTCCTGGAGGTCTGTAAGCCGGTCGAGCCGCCGCGAGAGTGTGCGGGTGCTCTCGCGGGCGCCCAGCAGAAGCCTCCGCCTTTCCTGCTGGAGCGGCTCGGCCAGCCGCCGGTCTGCGGCCGCCCGGCCCATGCCTTGGAGCTGGGAGTGGATGGCCTCGAGCCTATCGCCAACGCCACGCAGCCGCTTGAGCAGCGGGTAGAGCCGCTGGATCCGAAGGTTGCATTCCTCGACGAGCCGCACCGCCTTGCTCCGCTTTCGCACCAATTGCCGCCAGGCCTCACGCCGCTTTGCGAGCGGCACCTTCCGCGACATCGCGATCCGGAAGAGCTGTTTTTTTTCCTGCTCGAGCCGGCGCAGCGTCTCGAGGTTGGGAACGAGCCGCTTGAGCGTGCGCTTCTTCTCGCTCGTGTTGGTGACGGAGACCTCGATCGTGCGGTCGAGGCGAAGCTTGCCGGCGAGCACCTGCTCGAGCAGTTGCACGGCGCCGGCGAGGACGAGGTCGTTGCCGAGCATCGTATTGCGAAAATGCCGCCGCCATTGTTCGATCCGCCGCGCGTTCGACACTTCGGTCTCGCGGGTGAGCAGGGGGATGCCGCCCATCT
>JBIIQM010000123.1:0-6427 GCA_044342075.1 Pirellulales bacterium | reverse complement strand
GGCGGGCACCTCGAACACCAGCGGCCCGGTTTCCGTCAGGTTTGGAAACGCCATGATGTATGGCGTCGTAGCATTGGCCGTGAGGAGGCCGAGCTTGTCCTGGAAGGTGAGGTAGTCGACGTAGTCGAGCTTCCCGGCGCCGAACTTGGTGAGGTGCTCGCTCTGCCATTGCTGCATCGCCATCAGCGGCAGGGCCCAGAGGTAGGCCTGGCACGCCCGCTGGTAGTCGATGTCGTCGAAGATCTTCGCGACGGTGGCGTCGGTCGGATAGCCGTTCTCCAGTTCGAGCGTGCCGAGCCGGGATTCAAGTCGTTTCATGGTGAGGGCACCTTCTCGATGTCGCCGGGCTTCCACGTTTTGTCGATGGCGGCGGCGGTCGGGCCGTAGAGCCGGAGGACAGCAAAATACCCCTTGCCAGGCACCGTCGCGAGCCAGTTGCGCTCCTTGCCGGCGGGCGCCATGGGCCCCAGGTAGAGGTCCGTGCTGCCGTCGGCGTTCTGCGCCGGCGAGTCACGCGAACCGAGCGACGGAAACGGCTGACCGTTGGCGAGTCCCGAACCGTTTTCCGCCTCGTAGAGCGTCACCGACCAGAAGTTGGCCGCCGGGATGTCACGCGGCAGACGGATGCGGTAACTGCTGCCACCCGACAGGTTCGCACCGCGACTGTCGACAAAGGCGATCATGTATTTGGCGCCGCGTCCGGGCGTCTGCGACAGCATGCCGGGGCTGACCGAGTAGTAGTTGGTAAAAAACCAGATCCGGGCGTCGAGATCGAGAAAGCCCCCGGCCACCCTCCGCCACCCGAGGTCAAAAGGCCCCGCAAGATTCTCCGGGGTCGCGTCGGCCATGGGGTTGATCCACCGGCGGTCTGGATATATCCGCAGGGAACGACCGGCCACCTCTTCCTCGAAGCCGATGACGCGGCTCATCTTGTAGGCCGTCTTCGCGGCGTGATCGAGAATCGACCGTGTCTTTGCATCGGGCGCAAAGGGCTGGCCCCTGGCGATGCCGATCGATGCCAGCATGCCGAGCGAATCGGGGTCGGCGAGGGTGGCGCCCTCGCTCTCCACGAATTTCTTGAGTTCGTCGAAGGCCGTCCCGTCACTGATCGGCAGCATGTTGGCCGGCACACCCGAGGCATCGGGAAACTGCATCGGCCTGGCGGTTTCCCTGCCGTTGAGCGGATAGATCCTCGACTGTTCGATCAGCGCGACGGCCGGCGTCAGATTGTTCGGGTCTTGGTAGAACGCCCGCAGGAACACAAACACGTTATTGGTCGGCGAACGGTAAACAAAACAATCCTCCGGCACCGCTCCCGCGTAGCCGGGTGGCAAGAGCAGAAACTTTCCACCCTTGCCGGCGTCGGGGCCCGGCAGGCCGACGTCCCCGAAGAACTTGCCGCCATCGACCGGAATCGGCCGCTGCCAGGCATCGAGGAGGATGCCCTGCAGATTGGGCGGAGCCTCGAACACGAGCGGGCCATCCTTGCCGAGGTCAACGTAGCCCATTGCATAGATGACATCGGAGTTGGGGGTTGTCACCAGCGTCTTGGCGTCGAGGCGCTTCTTCCAGACCGGCAGGACGTTGTAGCCGGCGCCGAAGACCTTTTCCGAGCCGACCTTCATGCCGAGCGTGTTGATCAGCGGCAAGGCCCAGAGATACGCCTGCGTCGCCCGCTGGAACAGCAGTTCGTCACGCAGGGTGTGCGCCGTCTCCAGCGTGGGCCGGTTTTCCGAGAAGGGAAGGCTGCTCAAGGCCTCGAATCGGCCGGGCTCTGCGGAACCAGCCATACCGTGCATGAGCACGACCGTGAGCGCCGCCGAGATGAGCCGATGACCGCGTTTGTTTTTCATCACTGCCTCCAAGGGCTCCTGAGGATAGCCCTGTTGAAGGCACCGTGCCGCATCGAGGTGCCATAAGGTCCTCACGGCACGCCCGAGGCGTTCAAGAAGAAGGTCGTTTCCGACGCCCTCGCACGGCCGTCAGTCGGGGATCCGCTTTCGGAGGAAGCGGTCTACGGGAGGCTGTCTAGGCGCCCCAAGTCTAGGCCTCCCAGGTCGAACCCACGGGCACTGCGGATTCCGTGACGGCCACCGTCGCCGCCGCCGTATCGTCGTGGAAATCGACCGGGCGACCGTCCTCGGAATCGCCGTAGATCTCTTGCATGCCGGCGACCGCCGCCAGGTATTCGTTGAAGTGGGCGTCCATGATCGTTATCTCCTGGTCGTTGTTGAAACCGTCATGGGGATTGGTACGTAACGGGCCGCGCCGGGGTTCGAAGATGCCCCCGCCCCCCATCTTGCCCGGTTGCCCTATCGGCCCGCCGCGCCGGAGGTCTCCACAGCCGGCGACTCCACGATCGCGAACCGCACCCGCACGTCGGGATGCGTCGTGTAAAGACGGTTGCGGCGGCCGTCATGAACGAGCATCGCGCTCGACCGCTTCGGGTGGGCGGGATCCACCGGCAGAAGCGGATTGCCCGCATACTTCTCCCAGCGCACGAGGTCGGTGCTCGTGGCGATGCAGGTCTGCCACTGGCTGCGATCGGCGACGGGGCTCGAGTGGTAGTAGGCGTAGTAGCGGCCGGCATGGCGAACGATCTGATCGATGGCGATGCCGTGGGAGTCATACGGCTCGGGGCCGCAGGCGAGCACCGGCTCGTCTTGCACGTTCGTGAACGCGCGGAGATCGCGCGACGTCGCCAGCCAGACGCCGTGATCCATGCGCTCGTAATAAAGGTGCCAGACGCCGCACTCGAACCACACGGCCGGCGTGCCCCGCGGCCCATCGGGGATCGGTGTGCCGTCGGTGCGCCGGATGTCAAGCGGCCCGCGCCGCCGCCAGCGAAGTCCCTCGCGCGACGAGAGCCAGTGCGCGATGTCTCCTTCCCCCTCCGCAAACATCAGGTATCCAGCGCGGCACCGCATGACGCACATGTCTTCCACCCAGGCGTCCTTCACGAGCGGATTGGACTCGCTGCGAACCCAGTTGAGGCCGTCGCGGCTGGTGGCGAGTCCGAGCCGGCGGATCGGATCTCGCTCGGCGTTCGAGCCGGTGTACCAGAGCCGCCAGCAGCCCCCTTCCCGGATGATCCAGCCGCGCTCGCGGAGATCGCGGTCCCAGGAATCACTGCCGCCCCCCGCCAAGAGCGGCGCGGCAGAAGGCGGGCCGAAGGCCACGAGTTCCTCCGGAAAGGCCGGCTCTTCGGCGCATGGCGCCGCCACAGGCATGCAAAGCAGGCTGACGAGCAGAAGCAGGGGGCAGGCGCGCGACGTCATGCGAGCATGATACCGCCCTGGCCCGTCAATCGATCCAGCCTTGCGCGCGAGCCCCACTGCGACGGCCATGGACCGGGCCGGGTCCCGCGGCGAAACTTTCTTCATGACCATGCCCACGAAGCCAACGTCGCTCACCCGTCAGCTGGTGCTCCCGGTCGTCGGTCTCCTGCTCGCGGCGGTGCTGGCGAATGTGGCCTTCTCGGCGTGGCTCGCCACCCGCCGCGCGGCCGATGCGGCCCGCCGCCAGCAGGCGCAGGTGGCCGCGGCCCTTTCGTCGTCGCGGGTCGGACTCTCGATGCCTGTGCTCGATGCGCTGCACCGTCTCACCGGCAGCCACTTCCTCATCTGGAACGACGCCACCCGCGCCCACGGCCTCTCGACGATCGACGCCGACGCGCTCGCCGCCGTGGGCGACGACGCTATCTCGTCCGGCAGACAAACGGGCTCGATCGCCATCGCGGGCCGCACCTACCGTGTGGGCATCGCCAAGTCGGCAGGTGTGCGGCCAGAGACCGTGCTCGTGCTTTCGCCTCAGCGCGGCATGCTCTCGGCCGCGCTCGAGGCGGTCTGGCCCGTGCTCGCCGTCGCCGCGGCCACGCTCGCCATCCTCGTGCCGCTCGGCCTGCGCACGACCGGCTCGCTCGCCGCGCGGATCGCCGCCGTCGAGCGGCAGGTGGGGCGGATCGCCGAGGGGGAGTTTGGCCACCAGCTCGTCGATCGCGCCGGCCGCGGGCCGGCGCCGGCCGACGAGGTGGGCCGGCTCGTCGTCGGCGTTAACCGCATGAGCGCGACGCTCGGCGAGCTTCGCGAGTCGCTCGTCGCCGGCGAGCGGCAACGGCTGCTCGGGCAGCTCGCCGCCGGCTTCGCTCATGAGCTTCGCAACGCGATCACCGGTGCCCAGCTTGCGATCGATCTTCATCGGCGGCGCTGCCCGCTCGAGCGCAGCGAGCCCTCCGCAGACGCGAGCCTCGCCGTGGCGGGGAGGCAGCTGGCGATCCTCGAGGAGGAGGTCCGCGGGCTCCTCGCGCTCGGCCGGCCCGCCGAGGCCGCCAGCAAGCCCGTCTGCGTGGACCGCCTGCTCGCCGACGTGCGCGATCTGACGGCGCCGCGGTGCGAGCATGCCGGCGTGCGGATGGAATGCGGGATTCCGACGGGGCTCACGATCGTCGGCCGCCACGATTCACTCCGCGCGGCGCTGGTAAACCTCGCCTTGAATGGCATCGAGGCGGCCGGCCGGGGAGGCTGCGTGCGGCTCTGCGGCACCCTCGCGGAGGATCGCGTCGAACTCGCGGTCGAAGACACGGGGCCCGGGCCGGCCGAGGCGATCCGCGGTTCGCTCGGCGAGCCCTTTACGACGTCGAAGCCGGAGGGGATTGGCCTGGGGCTGACCGTGGCCCGCGCGGTCGCCGAGGAGCACGGTGGCACGCTCGTGTGGAGCCGGCCGCACGATCACACCCGCTTTGCGATGACGCTTCCCGCGCAGAGACTGGAGGGCTCCGCCACGGGCGTGGTGGAGCCGGGCGCATCATGAACCGCATCCTTATTATCGACGACGAGCCCGCCATCGGCTGGAGCCTGCGCGAGCTGCTCACCGACGAGGGGCATGCCGTGGAAGTGGCCTCGAGCGCGGAGGCGGCGCTCGAGACCTGCGGCCGCTTCGCCCCCGAGGCGATGCTGCTCGACGTGCGGCTGCCGGGCCGCGACGGCCTCACGGCGCTGCCAGATTTGCGGGCGGCCGCGCCCGGGGCGGCGATCGTCGTGATGACCGCGTTCGGCGATCTCGACACGGCCGTGCGGGCGGTCGCAGCCGGCGCCTTCGATTACCTCGTGAAACCATTCGACCTGGCGAGCGTGTCGCGGGTGGTCTCGCGGGCGCTCGCCGATCGCGGCGAATCCGTGCCGGCGCCGGTGGCCGACGCCTCACCCGCACGGCTCGTCGGTAGTTCAGCGGCGATGCAAGCGGTGTTCAAGCAGATCGCGGTGGCCGCCGCCACCGATCTACCCGTCTTGATCACGGGCCAGACGGGCACCGGCAAGGAGCTCGCCGCCCGTGCCATCCATGCGCACAGCCGCCGTCACGATCGCCCGCTCGTCGCCACGAGCTTGGCGGCCCTCGCGCCGAGCGTGGTCGAAAGCGAACTCTTCGGCCATGTCCGCGGCGCCTTCACCGGCGCCACGGCCGATCGCCGCGGGCTCTTCGAGCAGGCCGACGGCGGCACGCTCCTGCTCGACGAGATCGGCGAAGCGCCGCTCGAAGTGCAGGCCAAGCTCTTGCGCGTGCTCGAGGATCGCGCGATCACGCCCGTCGGCGCATCGGCCGCGCGGCCTGTCGATGTGCGGGTGATCGCAGCCACCAATCGCGACCTCGTGGCCGCTCTTGAAGCCGGGCGGTTTCGCATCGACCTCTACCATCGGCTGCGGGTCTTCCAGATCGAGATGCCGCCGCTTGCCACGCGGCCCGAAGACCTGCCGGCGCTGGTGGACCACTTCCTCGCCGCGGCGGGGCATGGCGGGCGGCAGGCGAGCGCCGCGTTTCTGGCCGCGGTGCGGGGCCGATCATGGCCGGGAAATGTCCGCGAACTCAGGCATGCCGTCGAATTGGCCGCCGCCATGGCCCGCGGCGGCAGCCTCGAAGCCGAGCATCTGCCCCCCGCGGCGACGCCACCCCGCGGCGCGTCGGCACCACTCGACGCGGACGAATGCGTGACTGCCGCGGTCCGGCAGTGGGTCGACGCGGCATGGATCGCGTCGGCCGATGCGGGCGACCTGCACGACCGGCTCGTGAAGCTCGTGGAGAAAACGCTCGCGGCAGAGGCCGTCGGCCGCGCCGGCGGCAACCGGACGGCCGCCGCGAAGGCCCTTGGCCTCGACCGGGCGACCCTGCGGTCAAAGCTCCAGGGGTGAAAAAGGACCGTTGCTTTCCCCGGGCACGATCCGCCCATAGACTGCTCTGATCGTTCAGCGTCTTCGGCCTTTCGGCCCCACAACCCCAACGCGGAGATTTCGATGGATATCCTCGGTGAGATTCTCAAGCAGGTGATCGAAGGTGCCGCCCAGCAGCAGGCCCCGCAGCGGCAGCCGCAGCAGCGTGCGCCGCAGGCGCCCCAGCAGCGCGGACCGCAGGGCATGCCCTCGCCCGACGACCTCTC
>JBIIQM010000051.1:0-20691 GCA_044342075.1 Pirellulales bacterium | reverse complement strand
GGCCCAGCCCGCTGGCGGCACCGGTGATGACCGCAGAAAGACGATTCACCAGGGGCTTCTCGGCAAGGGGTTCCCACCACGACGGCGGCGCGGCGGGCAGCAGAAAGATGCGGGGCGAGAAAGCGAGGGTGACGGGACTCGAACCCGCGGCCTCCAACGTGACAGGCTGGCGCTCTAACCAACTGAGCTACACCCCCGTCGGGCCACCGGACCAATGCCGGCACCACGCGGGTTTCGCCTCGCGAGAGCCAAGTATACCGGCTCGCTCGCCACGAGGAAGGGGTCGACGAGCACTCGATGCCGAGGAGCCGGAATCGGCGGATGGCGACCCTTAGAAGATCCCGCGCGAGGGATCGAAGCCCTTCTTCTTCGCGAGCGCGAAATCCTGCTTCGCCTGTTCCTCGAGCCCCGCCTTTTCGCAGGCGAGCGCCCGGTGATGGAGCATCACGGCCAGCCCGTGGTCGAGCATCCGCAGCCGGCGTGTCAGTTCGGTGCGATCGGCCCGTCCGGAGAGCCCGACGAGCCGGCGGCGGTTTTGCTGCATCCGATCGATGGCGAGATTGAGCTGATCGATCGCCTCCTGCGTGCGGCCGAGCAGGTGCAGGATGTAGCCGCGGGTGTCGAGCAATTCGGGGGCCGCGTCTCCCTGCGATGCGATCGCCGCGTCGATGTCGGCCAAGGCCGCCGGCAGGTCGCGGCCGACGAGGGCGCGGATGTAGGCGCGGTGGTTGAGGGCATCGGGGTCGCCGGGCGCGGCAATATCGACCACGAGCTCGGCGTCGGCGAGCGCGGCATCGGCGTTGCCGAGCACGACGTGCGCGAGCGCCCGCACGCGGAGCGGCTGCGGCGACGTAGGGGCGATGGTCGCGGCGGCGCCGGCGTCTTCGAGGGCGCCCGCGGCGTCGCGGTCTTCGAGGCGGAGCATCGAACGCATGCAGAGCAGGTCGACGTCTTCGCCGTGCCAGCGGATGGCGCGGCCGATTTCGCCGATGGCCCCCGCGAGATCGTCGCGGGCCTCACACTCCATCGCCTGCTCGAGCGACCATTCGACCACCATCTGACGGATCGCCGGAACGACCTCCGGAAGCAGGAGCGCCGGCAGGATCACGGCGGCCGCGAGGGCGACGATGAAAAACCGCTTCCTCGCCCCTGTGGATCGCGGCACGGAGGGCTTGGCATTGGAAACAGGGGGCGCGGCAAGCGAACCTCCCGGCAGCTCATCGAGCCGCGGATCCGCATCGAAGTCGGGCGGGATCGGGAAACCGTGCCGGTCGTAATGCATCGCGAGATAGCCTCCCGGAAGCGTGCCAACCCCGGAATTCTATCAAGCCGCCGACTCGTCTGGGCAGGCGCTTGAGCAGGGTGGCAGGCAAGGCGTTTGACGGCAGCCATCCGGCTGGCGTACCGTCTTCTCATCCCGGGAGGCCGAGCCATGCCACTCTTTGAAATCGAAACCAGCGCCCACATCATCATCTCGTGGGCCGCCGACGAAAAGGCTGCGGCTGCCGTCGTGGAGGATGCCTACCCGGGCGAGCACGTGGTGCGGCTCACGAAGCGGCCCCGCGACACGTGGGTGATCTCGAAGTCGGCGCTCGGCCTGGTGACGACCCGAAACGATCCCTGCCATACTGCCCGCGAATGCCTCTCGAAGGCCTCGGGCGACAAACTTCACGCCATTCGCCTCTACATGCACGAGACGGGCGACGACCTCGAGCGCGCCCGCAAGGTGATCGAGTCGAACATGGTCATGGGCTGGTGAGCAGCCGCTAGCGCTGCGGCGTTGCCGGCACTTCGTAGGCCGCCGTGCGGACGGCTGAAGGAGGCGACGGCTGTTCGTCGGCGAGAATCGACCGGGCGGGGCGATAGCTCGACGTTCCCCCAGGACGATAGCCCGGATCGGGACGTCGCGTCGGCGGCGTTGATGGCATCGCGCCCTGCGCAGGCGGGGACACCGGCTGCGGAACAGAGGACGCTGCCGGCGACGGCACGAATGACGAGGCGGGCGGCGCGGCCGGCGGGGGCGACAACGGCGCGGCGGGGAGCAGCGAGGACGTCGCCGGCGGCGCCGATGGAGCCGGCTCCAGGCCGCCGCCAAAGCGACTGCTCGGGCTGCTCGAATAGCGGGACGTGGCCGCGGGTTCGGCGGCGGGCAACGTGGCTGCATCGGCCATCCGCGCGGCGGGCTCGTAACCGGCCGTGGCCGGAAAGCTGCCTGGCGTGGCGCCGGCAAGTGGCGGCGGCGCGAGCGGCTGCGCATTGCCAGCCGTGGGAATCTGTCCGGGAAGGCTCGCGTAGGGACCGACCTGCGGGCCGCCTGGTGGCGGCGTCGCTGCGATCGGAGCGGTCGATGGTGACGTCATCGGCGCGGCAGGAGACTGCGCCACGGGAGCAGGCGACGGCGGTGGTGTCGAGCCATAGGTCACGGCAGCCTGCTCGACGGGCGCCGTCGCAACTGCGGCGGGATCGTTCGGCAGTCCACGGTTTGCATCGGCGACGGAATAGCCGTTGGGCGTGGTCGTGGTCGGATAGGGCGTCGCCGTCTGCGATGGCTTCGTGATCTTGCCGTCGGCCGCCTTGCCGTCGAAGGGGGGCGCTGCGGCGAGCTTTTCCGGATCGGTGCCGGCGGAATTGCCGAAGGCCCACCAGGAGGGAGACGAAAACGTGCTCGTGCCGCTGCGACAGCCGGTGGACACGAAGGCGATGGCCAAGACGAGGCCGACGCTCACCTGCCCGAAGGCCGTGCCGCGGCGCCGGCCGTCGAGGCTTCGCCGTGTGATCGAATGGCGTCGATGGATGCCCATGCTCGGGATCTCCCTGGCGTCTGAATGGTGCCTGTGCTGGGAGAGGAAATAGGTTTCCGGACGAAACCGAGTCAACGCCAGCCGGGCTGGGGAAAAGAAAAAGCCGGAGGGCGGCTGGGCCGCCCTCCGGCAAATGGGCAAACAGGGTGATTCCGGTGGTCGCGCGAGGCTATTTCTTGGCGACTGCGAAGCGCTTGCCGACGGCATCCCAGTCGATGACGTTGTAAAACGCGTTCACATAGTCGGCCCGGCGGTTTTGGTAGAGCAGGTAGTACGCATGCTCCCAGACGTCGATGCCGAGCAGCGGCGTGTTGCCGTGCATGATGGGGCTGTCCTGATTGGCGGTGCTCTCCACGAGCAGCTTGCCCTGCGGATCGACCGACAGCCAGGCCCAGCCGCTGCCGAACCGCTTCATCGCGGCATCGGTGAAGACCTCCTTGAACTTGTCGAATCCGCCGAAGACGCTGCGGACCGCCTCGCCGAGGTGACCGGCCGGCTCGCCCCCCTTGCCCTTGCCGATCGTCTCCCAAAACATCGTGTGGTTGGCATGGCCACCGGCGTTGTTGCGGACGACGGTGCGGATCGCCTCCGGCACCTTGTTGAGGTCGGCGATCAGCTTCTCGACCGGCAGGTCGCCGAGCGAATTGCCCTCGAGGGCCTTGTTGGCGTTTGTCACGTAGGCGGCGTGATGCTTGTCGTGGTGGATCTCCATCGTGCGGGCATCGATGAAGGGCTCGAGCGCGTCGAAGGCGTAGGGGAGCGGCGGGAGCGTATAGGCCATGAGGGATATTCTCCGGGGGCGAAACGAGGGGCTGTGGATTGATCTCCGGCGCGGGCTGCCGCAAGCCGGAAAACTGGCGAAGCGTACCGCAGCCGGACTGCCCCGGCAAATCGCCGCGAGAAGTCCGTCATCGCGTCCATCGGCCGATCGGCCGCGACGCTGCGGATGCGAGGGATTGTAGGGGGCAGCCTCCGGCCGGCGACCTTGCCGAACCTGCCGGGCGTGCGCGTTGGCCGATGCGAGGGCAACGGGCTGAACCCGCGGCGTCAGGAACGACGAATCCTTCTCCAGCGTGACGCAATGACGGGTCGGCAGGATGCCGGCCTTGTCGCGCAGGGTGTTCGCACCCGCTGCCTGGATGGATCCACCGGTACAGTCGTCCCATGTCGCTGCAAGGAAGCCAGCGGCGCGACCAGCGTCGCCGCCTGCTCGTCTCCTGGAATCGCTCGCAGGCATCGCCGAAGTCAGTCGAGCCTCCCGCCCGACGCTCGATGGCCGAGTATGCGCCCGAGGCGCTCCCGGAACGTCAGCCCGCGCTCGCCACGTTCCTGCCCACCGGCATCGGTGGCTTGGCCGTCGCGGCGACGTTGATCGTGATGGCCCTCGCCGGCGTGCTCGTGCTGGGCGGGTATGAACCGGTCCTCGCGTCCTTGGGGCGTGTGGCCGGCGACCGGTTCGCCAAGACGATCACGGCGCTCGGGGCCTGCCTCGATCCGCGTTCGGCGATGTCGCTCGCCGGCTGGCTCTCGCAGGTCTTGCTCGCGATCGCGGCGGCCGTGGCGATCGTGGTGCGCGGAATGCGTCGCCACCGGCGCGACGATTATCGGGGCCGCTATCGCGCCTGGGGCTGGCTCGCCGGGCTGCTCATCGGCGCCACCTGCGCCGCGCAGTTTCCGCTGGGGCGGCTGGTGGGGCTGTTCTTCATGGAGGCGACGGGGATCGAGTTCGGGCCGCAGGGCTTCGGCTGGTGGGTCGTCGTCGCGACGTCGCTCCTTGGCGTGGTCTCGGCCTGGGCCGTGCTGCCGCTTCACGAGCGGCTGGCGACGTCGGCCTGGCTCTCGGCGGCGCTCGCCTCCTGGGCGGCCTCCGCGGCCTGCACATGGATTGGCGCCGGCCGCGACGCCTTCGCGATCGCGGCGCAGGCGTCGTGGATCCTCGGAAGCGGTTTCGTGACGAACGCCGTGCTCGCGGCGGCGCGATCGGTGATCCGCGAGGTGCGCGGCGAATCAGCCCGCAAGCCGCAGCCGCGCAAGCCGGCGGAAACTTCCGCACACACGCCCCGAGCCGCCGCGGCGCAGAGCACGGAGCCCGACTCCTGGCCCGAATCAGCCTTGAACGAGGAAGCGAATGCGGACGCGGAGGACGAGTCTGGCTACACTGGCGACTTCACCGACGGCTCCGACGACGAGGAGCGGCCCTCGCGCCACCTCTCGAAAGCCGAACGCAAGCGGCTCAAGAAGCTGGCCCGGATGAACCGGGTGGCCTGATCCGCCCCCTCTCCCCAGGCCGGCCACCATCATGACCGTTCGCACCCGATTCGCTCCCAGCCCCACCGGCTACCTCCACATCGGCGGCGTCCGCACGGCGCTCTTCAACTGGCTCTTCGCCAGGAAACACGGCGGAGCGTTCATCCTGCGGATCGACGACACCGACGTCGCGCGAAATCTCGACCAGGCCCTCGAGCCGATCCTCTCGGGACTCAAGTGGCTCGGCATCGACTGGGACGAGGGCCCGGGCGTGGGCGGTCCCCATGCTCCTTATTTCCAATCGCAGCGGGCCGACGGGCACCGGGCCGCCGCACAGAAACTGCTCGCCTCGGGCCACGCCTACCGCGACTTTGCGCGGCCGGAGGAACTCGACGAGGAGCGGAAGGCGGCGCAGGCCGCCGGCAAGCCATTCCTCTACAGCCGCCGGTTCGCCGCCTTCGACGACGCGACGGCGGCACGCTTCGAGGCGGAAGGGCGGCAGGCCGTGGTGCGGCTCAAGATGCCCCGCGAAGGCGCACTCGTGATCGACGACGCGGTGCGGGGCAGGGTGGAGTTTGCCTGGGAGCGGGAGCAGGATCACGTGATCCAGCGGGCCGACGGCTCCTGCCTCTACCACCTGGCGAGCGTCGTCGACGACCACGACCTCGAGATCACGCATGTGATCCGCGCCGAGGAGCATCTCTCCAACACGCCGCGGCAGGCCTTCATCGCGATGTCGCTCGGCTATCCGCTTCCGGCCTACGCCCACCTGCCGCTCGTGGCCGAGCCGGGCAGCCGCACGAAGCTCAGCAAGCGGAAGCTCGCGCAGTATCTCAAGAACGCCGACTTCAAGCAGATCTCGGAGCACGGCACGAAGATCGCCGAGCGGATCGGCCTGGCGCCCGAGGCCGACACGTTCAATCCCGTGATCGTCGACTTCTATCGCGAGGTGGGCTACCTGCCGTGGGCGATCGACAATTACATGGCGCTGCTCGGCTGGTCGTATGACGACAAGACGGAGTTCTTCAGCCGCGACGACCTGATCCGCGGCTTCACGCTCGAGCGGATCAACTCGTCGCCGGCGAGCTTCGATCCCAAGAAGCTCTGGGCCGTGCAGGATCACTACATGCACAGCCTCTCGACCGACGAGAAGCTCGCCCTGATGCTGCCCTTCCTGGTGAAAGCGAAGCTCGTCGCCGACCCGCCCCCCGCCGCGGCCGTGGAGACCGTCCGCCGCGTGATCGAGGCTTCGGGTGACCGGCTCAAGGTGGCCGGCGACATCCTCGGCTACGCCGATTTCTTCCTCGTGGAGGAGCCGGTGATGGAGGAGGCCGCCGTGAAGCAGCGGCTCGCGAAGCAGGGCGTGAGGGCATTGCTCGAGCAGGCGATCGCCACCCTCAAGACGCTCGAGCCGTTTGCGCCGGCCGAATTGGAAGCCGCCTGCAAGGGGATCGTGGAGCAGGCGGGCGTGAAGATCGGCGACCTGATTCACCCGATCCGCGTCGCCGTCACGGGCAAGACCGTCGGCCCGGGCCTCTACGACTGCCTCGCGATCCTCGGCCGGGAAAAGTCGCTCGCGAGGCTCACCCGCGCGCTGCCGCTCTGCGGCTCGTAGACCGCTTTCTCCCTCGTAGACCGCTTCGTGCAAAGTAGACCGCTTCGTCCCGAAGCGGATCCGATCTTTTTCCTTCCCCTGCGTCACGTTTCAGGCTAATCTTCCCCCTGGGGCGAATGAAACCTCCTGGTGCCGCTCATGCAGGGAATTTGCGACGTCGGCCCCTGGTTCCGGCATGCAATCTGGTCGCCGGCGGGAGCGCGGTTTGCGCGGCTGGCAGTCGTCGCCCTCTTCGCCGCCATTCCCGTCGCGGCCTGCGGCGAGGAGACCGCGAGCCCTCCCGCGGCTCAGCTCCTCACCGGCCCCTACGATCCAGTCGCCGGGGGCAACTTCCAATATGTGAATGACCTCGTCGGCGGCGGCATCTTCTACAACAGCGGGTTTCTCGGCGGGTCGACGATCATTGGCAATGTCGAGGCGGGCCATGTCTGGGGCGATCACGAGGTCTTCAACCGCGTTGGCCTCCCCATCGGCCCTGCCGTCGAGCTGCAGATCTCGGCGCCCGGCGTGACAGGACAACTCGACTTTCATGCCACCATGGTCGGCCACGTGCTCGCCGGCACGGGCTATGTCGCCGCTTCCGGCACGAATCCCGGTGGTTACACCTATGTCGGCATCGGCATGGCGCCGCATGCACGGCTTTGGTCGGGCGCGATTGCGACGTCGTATTCCACGAGCACAAGCAGCATCGGCTCGTTCGAGACCACTCCCGCCTCGACGATCCCCGTCTTTCGGCAGTTCTTTCAAGGCATCAGCGGCACCGCCGCCGATGTGATCAACAGCAGCTTTGGCGGAAGCGATCCGACAGCCACGCAGCCGGAGTCGCTCGCGATCGATGCACTCGCCTTTCAAAACCCGAACGTCACGTTCGTCGCCGCGGCCGGCAACGACGGCACGGCAGCGGTGTCGGCCCCTGGCAATGTCTACAACGGCATCACGGTGGGCAGTGTCGGCGGCACGAACTTCCGCACTCCTTCCGATTTCTCGTCGCGGGGCGCCGTCGATTTCTACAACCCCGTGACCAACACGACGGTCAGCAGCGTACGAGCGGCTGTGGACATCGCCGCCCCCGGCGAACTCAATGTTCTCGCGGCCTACCTCGGCCCCACCGGGGGCCTCGCGCCGCTAACCAACATCACGCAAAACCCGTCGCCCGTCGACCGATATTTCCTCAACCAGGACGGCACGAGCTTCGCTTCGCCGACCGTTGCCGGCGGTGTGGCGCTCATGAAGGATGCGGCAAAGAACCTATTGGGGATGCCCGAAACTGCCCTCGATGCACGGGTGATCAAGTCCGTCCTCATGGCCACGTCAGACCGCACCGAGGGCTGGAACAACGGCCAGACGACCGCCGGCGGGGTCGTGCGGACGACGCAGGCGCTCGACTGGGCGACGGGAGCCGGGGCCCTCGACCTCGAAACTGCCGGCCTGGCATACGTGCTGGGCAACACGATCGACGTCGACGGCCTCGGTGGCGGCACGATCGGCCTGCAAGGCTGGGATTACGGCAGCGTGGAGATAAACGCCTTCAACGCCTTCAACGATTACACCTTCACATCGACGCTTTCCTCGCCACACGAACTCGAGGTCGCGCTCAACTGGTTCGCCCGCGGCACGTTCGACGACGCCACCGACACGGGCACACGTTCGGCGTTCGCGAACCTCGACCTCCAGGTCTGGAGCATCGCCAACGGCGGCTTCAACAGCCTGATCGCCGAATCGACAAGCCTCTACAACAACAGCGAGTTTTTGCGGTTCACGCTGCCAGGCACGGGCCAATACGGCCTGCGGGTCTTGTCGCCGGGCATGGTCTATGACGCCAACGCGGCGACGTCGCCCGTCACGTCCGAAACCTACGGCCTCGCGTGGAACATGGTGATCGTGCCCGAGCCGTCGGCGCTGGTCATGGCGGCGGCCGGCGCGGCCATGGCCGCAACGCTCGCGAGCCGGCGGCGTGCCTCATAGACGCCATCCGGCGGGCGACCTACATTCTGGACTCTGCGTTCGGTCCAAAGACTCCCCGGAGTGCCGATTCATGCCGCTGCTCGTCGTCGGAAGCGTTGCCCTCGATTGCGTCGAAACCCCCACGGCCAAGCGCGACGACGTGCTCGGTGGATCGGCGGTCTTCTTCTCCTATGCCGCGAGCTTCTTTTCGCCGGTCCGCATGATCGGCGCGGTCGGCGAGGACTGGCCGGGCGAACACACGAAACTGCTGGAGAAGAAGGGGATCGACACCTCCGGTCTGCAAACGATCCCCGGCGGCAAGACCTTCCGCTGGCGCGGCCGCTATCTCCCCAACATGAACGACCGCGAGACGCTCGAGGTCCACCTCAACGTGCTCGGCGAATTCCAGCCGCAGCTCAACGGCTCGCACCGCGACTGCCGCTTCCTCTTCCTGGGCAACGCGTCGCCCGCCGTGCAATTGAACGTGCTCGAGCAGGCCAAGGCCGCCGAGCTCACCGTGGCCGACACGATGGATCTCTGGATCAACATCCAACGCGACGAGCTCGGCGAGCTCCTCAGGCGGATCGACGGCCTCGTGCTCAACGACTCCGAGGCGAAGCTCCTGGCCGAAGACGAAAACCTCGTGCGGGCAGGGCAGAAGGTGCTCGCCATGGGCCCGAAGTTCGTCGTGATCAAGAAGGGGGAGCATGGAGCGATGTTCTTCAGCGAGCACGAGATGTACGTGATGCCGGCCTATCCGACGGCCCAGGTGCTCGACCCGACCGGCGCCGGCGACAGCTTCGCCGGCGGCATGATGGGCCACCTGGCCGCCCTCGGCCGGTTCGACGCCCAGGCCCTGAAGGAGGCCCTCGCCTACGGGGTGGTGACCGCCAGCTTCACGGTCGAGGATTTCAGCCTCGACCGGCTCGAAACGCTCTCCCGCCACGACCTCGACCGCCGGCTGGCCGATTACCGGCGAATGCTGACGTTTTGATGATGTACGGGCGTGCAGAAATTCCTCTTGCCAAACCCGCCGCCCGCCGATAGTATACCCGCGTTCAGTGTTCGTTTTCGCGGCAAATCGCTCGATTCATGGTGGCGAAGCAACCACCCCGACGAGGCGCCGGGAAGCGTGGGAGGCAATCGCCATGGTCACGGCAACAGCAGGAGCGAACGGTCGGATGGCAAAGGCAACGAAGACGGAAACATCGAAGTCGGAATCGAAGACGGAATCCCGGGCGGTCACTTCCAAGTCGGCCGACGCCGGCAAGTCGGCCGACGCCAGCAAGGCAGCCGAAGCAGGCAAGCGGGGCGGAAAGCCAGCCCCCTCGTTCATGGACGATAACCCCGTCCTGAAAAACACGCTCGCCCAGATCGAGAAGGAATTCGGCGCCGGCTCGATCATGCCGCTGGGCAGCGATGCCCAGGCTCCGATCGAGGGCATCTCGAGCGGTAGCCTCTCGGTGGACCTCGCCCTCGGCGGCAAGGGCTTCCCACGCGGCCGCATCATCGAGGTCTTCGGCCCGGAGTCGAGCGGCAAGACGACGCTCGCCCTCCACGCCGTGGCCGCCGCCCAGCGGATCGGCGGCATCGCTGCCTTCATCGATGCCGAGCACGCGCTCGATCCGAGCTGGGCGAAGAAGCTCGGCATCTCGCTCGAGAAACTGCTCGTGAGTCAGCCGACCAGCGGCGAGGAGGCGATGCAGATCGCCGAGCTGCTCATCAAGAGCAATGCCGTCGACATCATCGTGGTCGACTCGGTGGCAGCGCTCGTGCCCCAGAAGGAGCTCGAGGGTGAGATCGGCGATTCCTTCGTCGGCCTGCAGGCCCGGCTCATGAGCCAGGCCATGCGAAAGCTGACCGGCGCCATCGCCAAGAGCAAGACGACCGTGATCTTCATCAATCAGATCCGCGAGAAGATCGGAGTCATGTTCGGCAGCCCCGAGACGACGCCGGGCGGTCGGGCGCTGAAGTTCTATGCCTCCTGCCGCGTCGACGTCCGCCGGATCGGCCAGCTCAAGGACGGCGAGGATGTCGTGGGCCAGCGGGTCAAGGTGAAGGTGGTGAAGAACAAGGTGGCGCCGCCATTCCGCGTGGCCGAGTTCGACATGATGCATGCCGACGGCATCAGCGTGGAGGGCGACATCCTCGACCTCGCGATCCTCGCCAAGCTCGTCGACAAGACGGGCACCTGGCTGCGGTATGGCGATGTGCACCTGGGGCAGGGCCGCGAGAAGGCCCGGCTCTTCCTCAAGGAAAACCCGAAGGTGGCGCAGGAGCTTCGCCAGAAGATCCTGGCAAGCAAGGATGCCGTGATCGCGGTGGCCAGCGACGCCTCCGGCGGCGACTGAGACGCCGACGAACCTCCGAATTCCCCTCACCCGCCCGCGGGTGGCCGACCCAAGCGGCCACTCGCGGGCGGCGTCATTTCATGGCCGAGCGTCGGCAACGGAATGCACTGCCGTTCCGAGAGCAGAGCCGTGTATAGTAGCGCCCCACATTCATCAGTAGACGCTTACGGGAGCCGATTGCGACATGAAGGCCGATGAACTGCGCGAAGCCTACCTCTCCTTTTTCGAGTCGAAGGGCTGCACGCGCCGCCCCAGCGACGTGCTCGTGCCACGGTGGGATCCGTCGGTGCTCTTCACGCCCGCCGGCATGAACCAGTTCAAGGATCACTTCCTCGGCAAGTGCAAGCTCGAATTCACGCGGGCGACCACCTGCCAGAAGTGCCTCCGCACCGGCGACATCGACAACGTGGGGCGGACCGCCCGGCACCATACCTTCTTCGAGATGCTGGGCAACTTCAGCTTCGGCGACTACTTCAAGCGCGAGGCGATCCTCTGGGCCTGGGAGTTCCTGACGGCAAAGAACTGGCTGAACATCGCCCCGGAAAAGCTCTCGATCACCGTCTACCAGGACGACGACGAGGCCTTCCGCATCTGGGCCGACGAAGTGGGCGTGCCGGCCGCCAGGATCACGCGGATGGGCGAGGACGACAACTTCTGGCCCGCCGGCGCCCCCACGCAGGGCCCCGACGGCGTCTGCGGCCCCTGCAGCGAGATCTTCTACCGGATGCCCGACGGCAGCGACGTGGAGATCTGGAACCTCGTCTTCACGCAGTTCAACCGCGTGGGCTCGCCGCCCGACAACCTCCGGCCGCTCCCGAGCCGCAACATCGACACCGGCATGGGCCTCGAGCGCACCGCCGCGATGCTCCAGGGCGTGGACAGCAACTTCCACATCGACATCCTCCGGCCGCTCGTCGAGGCGGTGGGAGAGGTCTGCCATAAGAAATACGCGCCTGCCGACGACGACGGCCGGCGGATGCGCCGGATCGCCGACCACGTGCGGGCCTGCACGTTCGCGATCCACGAAAACGTGCTGCCGGGCAACAACGAGGAGAAATACGTCGTCAAGCGGCTCCTGCGCCGGGCCGTGCTCGACGGCCGGCAGATGGGCATGCGCGAGCCCTTCCTGCACAAGCTGCCCGGCACCGTCGCCGAACTGATGCGGAAGCCCTATCCGGAGCTCGCCGAGACCGTCGATCGAGTCGCCACGGTGATCAAGCGGGAGGAGGAATCGTTCCTCGCCACGATCGACGGCGGCCTGGAGCGGATCGAGAAGCTCTTCGGCGCGATCGAACGGTCGGGAGCCGGCATGGTCGGCGGCAGCGAGGCGGCCGAACTCTACACCACCTACGGCTTTCCGCCGGAATTGCTCGAGACACTCGCGGCGGAGCGCAACTGCAGCTTCGACTGGAATGGCTTTCGCGAGGCGATGGAGGCCCACGGCCAGCGGTCGGGCGCCGGCGCCCGCGTCGAGGTCTTCGCCTCCGGGCCGCTCGATGCGCTCAAGAAGGCGATGCACGGCTCGGAGTTCGTCGGCTACGACACGCTCGAGACCGCCGGCAAGGTGATCGGCATCATCGCCCAGGATCATCTCTGCGACACGTTGCGGGAGGTCGGCCACGCGAGCCCCGTGACGATCGTCCTCGACCGCACGAGTTTCTACGGCGAATCGGGCGGCCAGGTGGGTGATACCGGCCTTCTCGAATGGCAGGGCGGGCGATTCGAGGTGACCGACACCCAGCGCGAAGGCGGCTTCATGCTCCACGTCGGCCACCTGCGGGCAGGCGGGCTCGATCTCGGCCAGACCGTCTCCGCGAAGGTCGATGCGGACAGGCGGGCCGCGATCCGCCGCGCCCACTCGGCCACGCACCTGATCCACGCCGCGCTCCAGCATCACCTCGGCTCCCATGCGGTGCAGCAGGGCTCGAAGGTCGATGCCGACATGCTGCGGTTCGATTTCTCCCATACGAGCGCCGTCGGCCACGAGACGCTCGAGCAGATCGAGGCGATGGTGAACCGCAACACACTCGCCGCCGTGCCGGTGGCGGCGCAGTTGCTGCCGCTGGCCGAAGCCCGCCACGCCGGCGCGATGATGCTCTTCGGGGAAAAGTATCCGGACGTCGTCCGCATGGTGACGATGGACGGCGTGAGCCGCGAACTCTGCGGCGGCACACACGTCTCGAGCACCGGCCAGATCGGCCTCGTGAAGATCGTGGGCGAGGAGAGCGTGTCGGCGGGCACCCGCCGCGTGACCGCGATCACGGGCCTCAGGGCGATGGAGCGGTTTCGGCAGGCGGAGGGCGTGCTCGCCGAATCGGCCGCCGCGCTCAAGGTGCCGGCGGCCGAGCTCCCCGCGCGGCTGGCGGGCGTCGTCAAGGAACTGAAAGAACTCAAGAAGAGCAAGGCCCCGGCGGCCGGCGCCGCCCTCTCGGCCGACGAGCTCTTGGCGGCCGCCGCGAGCATTGATGGCACGCGGATCGTCGTGGCCGACGCGCGGGGCAGCGACGCGGCCGCCATGCGGCAGTGCATCGATCAGCTCCGCCGCAAGGCGAGCCCGATCGCCGTCTTGCTCGGGTCGAGCGAGGCCGACAAGGTCACGCTCGTGGCGGGCATCTCCCGCGAACTCGAGGAGCGCGGCCTCTCGGCCGGCAACTGGATCAAGGACGCCGCGACGATCGTGGGAGGGAAGGGGGGCGGTCGCCCCGACCTGGCCCAGGCGGGCGGCAAGCTCGTCGACAAGCTCCCCGACGCTCTCGCCGCCGCCCGCAAGGCCATCGAGCAACTGCTGAAGGCGTGACGGCTCAACACCGGTAGGACAGGCTTCAGCCTGTCGCAATCCTGTTCGCCCCGTCGATTACCTCAACTCGCCCAACCCGGCTTCGGGCGACCCGTGCCCCGTCGCCGGACGTTCGCTACGGGCATCCTGCCCTTCGCTCACTCGGATGCTGACTGCGCTCCGCCATCCTGGCTGCGCTTGTCAGCATACGCCGGCTCCCGGGACACGGGTCACCCGAAGCCTCCCGGATTAGTAGGACAGGCCGCTTCAGGCGAGCTTCTCAAGCGCGGCGAGGGCCGCGTCGTAGTTGGGCTCTTCCGCGACTTCCTTCACGACCTGGGCGTATTGCACGACGCCCTTCGAGTCGAGCACGAAGACGGCGCGGGCCAGGATCTTGAGCTCGTCGATGAGCACGCCCCAGTTCGTGCCGAAATTGCGATCCATGTAGTCGCTGCCGTTCTTCATGGCCTTGATGTCCTCGGCGCCGCAGAAGCGGTTCATCGCGAAGGGCAGGTCGAGGCTCACGGTCAGCGCCGTGATCTTGTCGCCGAGGGCGGCGAGTCGCTTGTTGAACGTCTTGGTCTGCACCTGGCAGACGGGCGTGTCGAGCGAGGGGACGACGCTGATGAACGCGGGCTTGCCGAGGAGATCCGCCTTCTTGATGTGCGTCATGCCGGCTGGGCCGTAACTCGTGAGGTCGAAATCCGGGGCCGGGGAGCCAACCTTCAATTCATTGCCCACCAGCGTGAGCGGATTGCCCTTGAACGTCACTGCGCCGTGCCGACCCATGCTTCTTTCCTCCGAAAATGAAATGCCAAATCGATCCTCTTCGTTCGGCAGGCAGTATTGCCGGCAATCGCCGGTCGGCAAGCCCGGCGGGCCACACACGGGCCGAACGGGCACGCAGGGCCCTTCCAGACAGCCGCCGGTGAGGCTGCTACGATAACGCCCGAATTTCCGGCGGCAGGCTCGCGCGACAGTCTGCCCGGGGCTTCGAGAGGGTTTCTGCATGGCACTTCTGCGGGCGCTGCTGAGGGTCGTTGCCCGGTTCGGCCAGCTTCTGGGACTGGGCATTCCGGTCTTCGCCATGATCCTGCAGCTCAACGGGCGAATCCGGCCCAGCCAGATGCTCGTCATGCTCGTGGCGGCCGTCTGCTGCTTCGGCATCGGCCGCATCCTCGAAGGGTTTGCCCGCACATGATGCACCCGCTCCTCTTCGCGCCGATCTACCGCCGCTACATCTGGGGCGGCCGCCGATTCGTGGAGGCCCTCGGCCGCGATCTGCCCCCCGGCGAGGATTACGCCGAGTCGTGGGAGCTCGTCGATCGGCCCGATCGCGCCGACGAGGAGAGCGTGGTCTCCCACGGCCCGCTCGCCGGCCGCACGCTCGGCGAACTGGTCCGCGACCACGGCCGGGAACTGCTCGGCCGACACGCCCCCCGCCACAGTTTCCCGCTCTTGTTCAAGTTCCTCGACGCCTGCCGCGATCTCTCCGTGCAGGTCCATCCCGATGACGCCCGCGCCGCACTGCTCTCGCCCCCCGATCTCGGCAAGACGGAGGCCTGGTATGTCGTCGATGCGGCTCCCGGCAGCCGGATCTATGCGGGCCTCCGCGAGGGCGTCGGCCAGGAGCAGCTGGCGGCGGCGATCCGCGCCGGCACCTGCGCAGACGTGCTGCATTCCTTCGCGGCTCGGGCAGGCGACTGCATCTTCATCCCCGCCGGCACCGTGCATGCGATCGGCGCTGGGCTCCTCGTGGCGGAGATCCAGCAGTCGAGCGACGTCACCTATCGGCTCTTCGACTGGAATCGCGTGGGGCCCGACGGCACGTCGCGGCCGCTCCATGTCGAGGCGGGTGTCGAGGCCGTGACGCACTTCGGCCCCGTCGGCCCGCTCGTCCCCACATCCACCGGCGACCCGGCGATGAAGCGGCTCGTGACGAGCGACTACTTTCTTTTCGACGAGGTCCGCCCCGGAAGCAGTTGGAGCGTCGGTGGCGACGACACCTGCCATGTCGTCGTGGTCCTCGAAGGGGAGTTCGCGCTCGACGATGTCTGGGGCCTGCCGGCGATCACGCGTGGCCGCACCGTGCTCTTCCCGGCGGCCATAGGCCGGCAGACGCTCCGCTCCGTGACAACTGGGTCGGCGAAACTGCTCCACGTCGCCCTGCCTTGACGTTTTCCGCCAGAAAAAAGCCATTGGTGGGGCCGGTCGGGGGACTCTAGAGTCTCGCTATGCCCACCAGGCCGTTCTTCATCCTGCTCTTGGCCGTTCTGCTGCCCGCAGCGGTCGGCTGCGCGTCGCTCGGCAAGCCCGACTGGCTCGAGCCGGGCCCGGCTGCCTACCAACGCCGCAAGGCAGTGCGGTTCGACCCGTACCTGCAGGACGACATCGCGCCTTCGTCGCTCCGCCTGCCGCTCATGGACGGCGCGCGACCAAGGGATTTCGCGGAGCCCGTGCCGGAGGTGCGCCGCGCCCGCTGGTGGTCGCCGATGCGGTGAAGGCCGCCGGGAAACCGACTCTCCCACGACCGACCGGCCGCCGGCGTGTATGATCGCTCTCCAGCCGCGGCGATTGAATCGCGGCGTTTTTCCCGCGCCCGAAAGGCTCCCTTGCCAACATCGCCCGCTCCCGGCGGCCCAGGCGGCCGCCCCTCCAAGATCACCTCCCGCCGCCGTCCAACGACAAGCCGTCGCGATGAAGGCCCTGCGGGCCGGCGCGCCGAATCGGGAGCGCCGGGCCGATTCGTGCCACTCCCGGACGACGGCCTCGAGCGGCTGCAGAAGGTGCTCGCCGCCGCGGGGCTCGGCAGCAGGCGGAGCTGTGAGGAACTGATCACGACGGGCCGCGTCGAGGTGGATCGAAAGGTCGTCACCGAGCTTGGCACCCGCGTCGATCGGCTCCGACAGGAGATCCGTGTCGACGGCGAGCGGCTCCCCGACCCGAGGCGGGTGGTCTACATGCTCTACAAGCCCGTGGGCGTGGTCACCACCAACTTCGATCCCTCCGGCCGGCCCCGCGTCGTCGACCTCGTGCCGGGCGATCAGCGGCTCTTCGCGATCGGGCGTCTCGACCGGATGAGCGAGGGCCTGATCCTCGTCACCAACGATGGCGAACTGGCGAACCTGCTCGCCCACCCGCGGTATGGAGTCGAGAAGAAATACCTCGTGCAGGTCGCGGGCGTGCCCACTCCCGAGACGATCGAAAAACTGCGCAAGGGCATCCAGCTCGCCGAAGGCACGGCCCGCGCGCAGCACGTGCACTTGAAGTCGCAGCACAAGCTCAGCGCCGTGTTGGAGATGGTGCTCGACGAGGGCAAGAACCGCGAGATCCGCCGCATGCTCGCGCAGCTCGGCCACAAGGTCCACCAGCTCAAGCGGGTGGGCGTGGGGAAGATGACGCTCGGCGGACTGTTGCCCGGTCAGCACCGGCAGCTCACCTGGAGCGAGGTCGAGGCCCTGCGCAAGGATGCCATCAGCCACGTCGGTTCGCAGCCGGCACCTCGCGGCCAGGGCCGGCCCGGCGGCGGCAGGCCGCGGCCCGGTGATCGCCAAGGCTCGCGTCGCCCCGGTCCGCCGCGGGCGTTCGGCCGCGGCGCCGCACGCGAGGGTGCGCCGAGCGGCAGGCCGCCGGCAGGTAGGCCGCCGGCGGGCCGCCCCCCCGCGGGCCCGCCACGCCGTCCGCGGAAGCCCGGCAAGGCTTCCGCCTGGCGGAAGCAGCGAGGCAAGTGATTCCCGAATTCCATTTCCCCACGCGTTCCTCCGCACCATGCCCCCGACTTCACCAGCAATGCCGCCGGCGGCCTCGCCTGCCGGCGTGTGTCACGCCGATGCGGCCACCTACGCGACTGCCCGCATCGTCTTCAATCGCCAGGTAGCCGCGCGCACCTGTCGGATCAGAATCGAGTGCCCGGCGATCGCCGCCGCCGCGGTCCCGGGGCAGTTTGCCATGCTGCGGATTCCAGGCCGCAGCGATCCGCTGCTCGCCCGTCCGCTGGCCGTCTACGAGACATTCACGGGCGAGGCAGACCGGCTGCCCTCCGGCCCCGCCGCCGGCCGTCGATTCGTCGATTTTCTCTATCTCGTCCATGGCAAGTTCACGACGGCCCTGCAGGACATCGGCGCCGGAGATGAGCTCATCGTCTGGGGGCCACTCGGCAACGGCTTCGCGGCGGCCCCGGCGGTGGACCACCTCATTCTCGTGGCCGGCGGCATCGGGCAGACGGCCCTCCTCGCGTTTGGCCGAGAACGGCTCGGCGGCGCCGCGTATGGCCCGGCGGGCCGGGCCGTGCCACCAGCCCGGCGGGTGACGCTCTGCTGGGGCGCGAGAACCGCGGCCATGTTCGGCGACGTCGACGACTTCCGCTCGGCCGGTTTCGACGTGCGCCTCGCCACGCTCGACGGCTCCACGGGTCGCACGGGCACAGTCGTCGATCTGCTCGACGACTTGCACGCGGGCGGCTCCGTCGACAGCACCGCCGGCTCTACGCTCGTGGCCTGCTGCGGCCCGGAGGGCATGATGGCCGCCGTCTCCCGCTGGACCGCAGGCCGTGGCCTACCGTGCCTCGTCTCCCTCGAGGCGCCGATGGCCTGCGGCATCGGGATCTGCTTCACCTGCGTCGCCCGCGTGAAGGATCCGGAGACCGGAGGCTGGGACTACCGACGCACCTGCATCGAGGGGCCGGTCTTCGACGCCGCCTCGATTGTCTGGGAATAGCCTGCCGACTTAGGCCTTGGCCTTGCCGGTCTTCTTGGCGGTGGCGGTGGCGGTGGTGCCGCCCTTCGAGACGGCGAGCACGCGCGACGAGAGCCGCGACTTGATGCGGGCGGCGCGATTCGGGTGGATCGTCCGCTTCGCGGCGGCGCGATCGGCCTTCTTGGCCACGACCCGGAAGTGCTCACGGGCGGCGGCAACGTCCCCCTTCGTGAGCGCGTCGAGCACCTTCCGCATCTCCGACTTGATCTCCGACTTGATGGCGCGGTTCCGCTCACGGCTGCGGAGATTCTGACGGAGACGCTTCTTGGCACTGACGGAATGTGGCATTCCAGGTCCTTCGACGGTTTACAGGGAACGGGGAGGGTTGCGAATCGGGCGGACTGGCTCAGCCGCCCGCACCGTTATCCTTGGAAGATGTCAACTTGTCCAGACGTTGGGCCACATCCCGGTATCCGAAGTCGAGTCCGGCCAGTGTGGAAAGGTATTTTTGGGCGGCCTCGCGGTCGTCGAGCCCCGCGGCCAGCACCCCGGCCCGGTAGAGGGCCCGCTTCCGTAGCTCCAGTTCGCGGTCGGTGAGCGACTCGACGGCGGCCACGTAATTCCGCATGGCAAGCTGGTATTGCTTGATCTTCTGGAAGCACTCGCCGAGTTCGAGCGACACCACGCCCTTGCGGCGGGCGTCTTGCAGCACGTCCTGAAAGTGCTTGATCGCCTCGGCGTGGTTGCCCGCCGCCTTCAGCCGCATGGCGAGTTCGTATCGCCAGGTGAGGTTTTCGGGGTAGCGGGCACACCGCGCGGAGTAGATCTCGACCTCGTGCTTGACCTGCGCGGCCCGCAGCTTTTCGAGCGTCTTCTGGTTGGCCGGCGTGTTCTCGGCCTCCAGCCGCTTCTCGGCCACATGCACCCGATGACGGGCCCAGCGCAGTTGGCGGTCTTCCATGTGCTCGCGCACCTTGAGATCGTTGCCCGAGGCGGCCAAAGCCTGCGCGAGCACCGCTTCCGCCTCCTCGACGGTCGCATCCCTTTCCAGGATGTCGGCGAGCTCGAGATAGGCGTCGATCTCGGCGGGCTTTTCCTGGATCGCCCGCTTGAGTATCGAGACGCGATCGGTCTGCTCGGCAGCCTGCCCGGCGGCCGGCGGCTTGGCCGCTCCACCCGAACGCCCGACCATGCCATGGCCGGCGACGATCGTCTTCTCCACCTGGAGCTTCGCGATCTCCTGCTGCGCCTCCTCGGCGAGCCCCTTCACGTTCGAGACCCGCACCCAGCAGGCGATCGCCTGGTCGAACTCGCCGTGGTCGGCGAGAAATCTCGCACACTGACGGTTCACTTCGGGATCGGCGGGGGAGGCGTCGAGCGCGGTCTTGAGGTAGACCCGCTGCGCCTCGTGAAGCTGCAGCTGGCCGCAGGCGTCGGCCATCGCCAGCAGGCAGCCGTGGTCGTAGGGGGATGTCTTGAGGATTCCGACGCCCTGCTTGATGAGCTCCCGCCACTGCGCCGTCGTGGCGAGCTTCTTGAGGCCGCCCGCCTTCGATCCCGGCCAGAGCGCCCCGAGGCCGCCCGATTTCTTGGGGCCATGCTTTCGCTTGAGCACGGCGAACAGGTTTTGCAGGTAGACGGCGTTGCCGGGGTCGCCGAGAACGCAGGCCGAGAACATCTCGATCGCGTAATCGACGTTGGTGGCAGCGTTTTGCGTGCCCCGCTGGAAGCACTGCGACAGCCGCGAACGCTCCGCGGGCGACAGTTGCGAGGCCAGCGGCGAGGCGGCGGGATCGGGCGTGACGGACGGGGCGGCAGGAGACTCGTTCGGCATGGAAAACGACGCTGCTTCCTGGGGTGCCCGCGAGCCGCCGGGCCCTTGCGGTATGCTGATGATTCGGATGTCGAACCGGGTGCAGTTGAACGTTCCAGTTTAGTTGCCTCCATCCCCCCCCTCAAACACCGCCGGCGGCTGCCTGCGGACCCCAGCGGGTGACACGTGGCAGATGGCCGAGGATTCCACGACGAACAAGCCCTGAAAGCCGGGCCAAGCCCGGCCACGCGGGTCTACTTCGTGGGGGCCGGGCCCGGCCACCCCGATCTTTTGACCGTGCGGGCGGTCGAGTGCCTCGGCCGTGCCGAGGTGGTCGTCCATGATGGGCTCGTGCCGCCGGCGCTCCTCGAAGCGGTGGGCTGCCGCGCCGAACGGATGCTCGTGCCCCGCTCCGTCGAGGGCTCGGATCCCGGCGAAGCGACCGGCCG
>JBIIQM010000122.1:0-6455 GCA_044342075.1 Pirellulales bacterium | reverse complement strand
GGTCGATCGCGAAGAGCGCGTAGAACCAGCGCGGGATCGATTGCAGCGTCTCGCAGGCCTGCGCGATGTTGCGGATGAGCGTGGCATTGCGGGGCACGTGCGTCCGCCAGGCGGTGTCGAGGGCGTAGCAGGCCTTGTAGAGGTGGCTGCCGCCGCAGATGCCGCAGATGCGGGGCGTGACGATCAAGCCCGCCTGCGGATCCTTCCCCTTGAGGATGATCTCGAAGCCGCGAAACATGCTCGCCTCGGTCCAGGCATTGGTCACGACGTTGTCGGTGACCTCGATCCGCAGATCGAGATCCCCCTCGACCCTGCCCAGCGGACTGATCCGCATCTTCTCCGGCGCTGCGACGGTGGCCATGGCTTTCTCCCTTTGGTCAGTCGATGACGTTCACACGACGAACATGTCTTCTTTGGTCCAGTTCGGCGCGGCGAGTTTGGCCGCGGCCGCATGGGCGAGGTACGTGAGTTGTCCCGTGCCGGTCTGGTGGTCCTTCGGGATCACGCCGGCGATCTTCTGCGTCTTGAACACCGTTCCCGGCATG
Source organism: Pirellulales bacterium (assembly GCA_044342075.1). GTDB lineage: Bacteria > Planctomycetota > Planctomycetia > Pirellulales > UBA1268 > RGVT01. Next base: position 5,910 of record JBIIQM010000122.1, on the reverse strand, counting down.
AGGTCGTAGAACGGAAACTCAGGCTCAGTGCAGCCCGTGCAGGGCATGCCGGCGCGGGTCTTCGACGACTGCCGGTTCCAGAGGATCCGGTTGCAGGGTGAATGCGTCATCGGGCCGCGGCAGCCGAACTCGTAGAAGAGGCAGCCCGTCCGCGTGCCCTGGCCGAATTCCTGCGTGTGTTGCTTGTATTCGTAGAACTGCACCCGCGTGCAGCCGGTCTGCGTGAACGTCTTGAAGAAGGTCTGCGGCCGCTGCAGGTCGTCGAGCGAGATGTCGCCCGCCCGTCCGCTGGCGATGGCCACGAGGATCTGCGTCACCCAGTCGGGATGGGCCGGGCAGCCCGGGATGTTGATCACCGGCAGCCCCCACTTGCTCTTGAAGTTGGCGCCGAGATAGCCGCCGCGGTCGCGCTTCAGGTATTGCAGGCCGATCGAATCGGACGGATTGGGCGCGGTGGCCGGGATGCCTCCCCAGCAGGCGCAGTCGCCCAAGGCCACCACGGCATTGGCCACACCGGCCAGCTCGGCCACCCAGTCTTTCATCGGGCGATCGGCGAACATGTTGTAGCGACCGGTGCCGTGCGGCGCCCGGATCACCGTCCCCTCGAAGACGAAGATGTCGAGCGGCCGGCGGCCCTCGATGATGTCGGCCAGCATCCGCTTGACGTGGTCGCCGAGCTCCAGCCCCAGCGAGGGATGCCACAGCACGTCGATGCCGAAGTCGGTGACGAGGTCACACGCGCTCGGCTCCTCGGCATTGAGAAACGACATCGTATTGCCGCTGCAGGCGCCCCCCTGCAGCCAAAGAAGCGTTGCCATGATCGATTCTCCTCTCGGCTAAAGCCCGATCTTCACCAGCACGCCACACATCAGGATCGCCAGGCCCGCGAGGGCATGGCCAAACCGGCCAAGCGCCGGCACGTCCACGAACGAGAGCCCGTATCGCATCGCCATCACGGCGGCCACCATCGTGCCCACCGTCGCCACCGCAAACGCGGCCGCCACCGCCGCCACGGCCCCGTAACTCGCCTTGGCGGCGGGATACATCAAGAGCGGAATGAGCGGTTCGCAGGGGCCGAAGACGAATACGAGAAAGGCGGTCCACGGCGCCCAGACCGCCGCCGGCGCGACAACGTCAGCGGAGTCGGCAACGTGATCGTGGGCATGGACGTGATCATGCGGAATGTCGCGCACTCCGCGCATCACGCCCCACGTCGCATACGCGATCCCGAAGCCGATCAGGAGCCAGGCGGCGAGATCGCCGCGGAATCCCTCGAGTGTCTCGAGTTGCATGACGGCGATGCCGAGCAGGAGTCCGGCGACACCAATCGCCACGGAGCCGGCGACGTGCCCCAGTCCGCAGGCCACCGTGATGCCGAGCGTCTTGCGCGCCGTCCAGCCGCCCGCTTTCGACATCGCCACGAACGGCAGATAGTGGTCGGGGCCGAGGATCGTGTGAATCGCGCCGATCGACAGTGCCGTGAGGCAGAGGATCGCGATCTCGGAAGAAATCAATTCAGCAGCCATGACGCACCCCGTAACCTTCTCGCATCCCCGCTGCGTCGAGCCGACGGAAAGTCTATGCCCGGGGCGCCGTGCTTGGAAAGCGCGTCGACGGTAAACTTTCTGCAAGGCAGGGAACGGCTGGCCGAACCGAATATTCGCAGGCTTCCATGCACGAATTGTCGATCGCCACGAACATCGTCGAAATCGCGTCCCAACATGTGCAGGAAGCGGGCGGGGGCCGCGTGGCCGCGGTCACGCTGCGGATCGGCCGGCTCTCGTGCGTTCATGAGGATGCGCTGCGGTACAGTTTCGATCTGGTGCGTGAGGGCACGCCGCTCGCCGGGGCCGAACTGCGAATCGTGGCCGTGCCGGTTCGCGTCTGGTGCCCGCGCTGCGCCGCGGAATTCGAACTGCCCGGCATCCAGCGGTTTGCCTGCCCGATCTGCAGCACGCCTTCAGCGGACATTCGTGCTGGACGCGAACTCGACCTCGAATCGATCGAAATCGCATCCAGTGACCTTGGGGAGACTGCCGACGCATGAACCAGCCCCGCATCCTCGAGGTCCGCACGAAGATCCTCAAGAAGAACGACGAGACCGCCCGCGAGATGCGGCAGCGATTCGAGTCGCTCGGCCTGCTCGTCGTGAACATGGTGTCGAGCCCCGGCACTGGCAAGACGGCGTTGCTCAAGGAGACGCTCTCCCGGCTCATGGCCCGCGGCATCCCGGTTGCGGCGGTCGTCGGCGACCTCGAGACCGACAACGACGCCCGCCGGCTGGCCGAGAGCGGCGCGCCGGTCCGGCAGATCATGACGCACGGCCTCTGCCATCTGGAGGCCGACATGGTGCAGGCCCACATCGCCGGCTGGGATCTCGCCGCGCTCGACTATCTCTTCATCGAAAACGTCGGCAACCTCGTCTGCCCCACGAGCTGGGATCTCGGCGAATCGGTTCGCCTCGCGCTCCTCTCGGTGACCGAGGGGGAGGACAAGCCGCTCAAGTATCCGGGCCTCTTCAACACGGCCGATATCGCCGCCATCACGAAGATCGACCTCGCGGAGGCATGCGATTTCAACCGCGATCTGGCCCGGGCCAACATCGAAGCCGTGCGGCCCGGCATGCGGATCATCGAGACCTCGGTGAAGACCGGGGCGGGCATCGACGAGTGGCTCGATTATCTCGCCGCACGGCGAAAGTAGGGTAGGCTTCAGCCTGCCACCCGTGGGGCAGGCTTCCAGCCTGCCATGCCGCACGACAGGCTGAAGCCTGTCCTACTTAAGGCAGGCTGAAGCCTACCCTACTCAGCACGGCCTGCCCGAGGGCGAGGCCGCCGTCGTTCGCGGGCACACGCTCGTGGCAGAGCACCTCGAAGCCCATGAGGTGCAATTCGTCGATCGCCAGCCGCAGGAGCAGCGCGTTTTGAAAAACGCCCCCCGTCAGCCCCACGATGCTGCCCGCTCCCTCCGACCGCAGCCCCATGCAGGCCTCCGCGATCATCTTCGCCACGCCCCGATGAAAACGGGCCGCGATCACCGCCGCCGAAATACCCGCGACCGCATCGGCCGCAATCTTCCTCACGACTCCCTGCCAGCCGATCCGCGCCGGCGAGCCGGCCCGAATCGCGAACGCATACAGCGCGCCTTCGCCAGCAGCCTCCCCGGCGAGTGCCTCGAGATTCATCGCCGCCTCGGCCTCGTAGGTGATTGATTGCTTCACGCCCGCAAGCGCCGCCACGGCATCGAAGAGCCTGCCCATGCTGCTCGTCTCCACGCAGTTCAGATTTCTGTCGAGCTGCTGGCCGAGCAGCCGGCGTTCCGCCTCGCCTGCGGCGTGCACCGGAGCGAGCTGATCGGTCCAGTCGCAGCCCGCCGCGTGCAGCACGGCAAGCGCGGTCCGCCGCGGGTGGCGGATGCTCGCGTCGCCGCCGGGCAATGGAAACGGCTCCAGGTGCGCGGCGCGGCGGAAAACGCCCCCCTGCACCGCGAAGATTTCGCCTCCCCAAATCGTGCCGTCGCGGCCGAAGCCCGTGCCATCGAAGCAGACGCCGATCAGCGGCCTTTCCATTCTGCCGTGCTCGGCCATGAGCGCGGCCACGTGTGCCTCGTGATGCTGCACCTGCACGAACGGGATTTTTCGTTCGGCGGCGAATCGCATGGCCCATTGCGTCGAGAGATAGCCTGGATGCATGTCGGCCGCCACGATCTCCGGCGTCGTGCGGAAGAGCCGCATGAAGTGCTCGGCCTTGCGGGCAAGCGCGTCGAGCGTCTCGATGTTGCCCATGTCGCCGATGTGCTGACTCATGATCGCCTGGCCATCGCGCGCGAGGCAGATCGCCGCCTTCAGTTCGCCTCCCACCGCGAGCACGCTCGGGCCACGACGCTCGAGCTGCACCGGCAGCGGCGCAAAGCCCCGCGATCGCCGAATCGGCAGCGGCATGCCGGCCACGCAACGGACGACGGAGTCGTCGCAGGGCACGTGGATCGGCCGGTCATGCATCAGAAACCCGTCAACGAGCGGCGCAAGGCGAATCGCGGCCTCGCGGTTGTCGTGCACGATCGGCTCTTCGGAGAGATTGCCCGACGTCATCACGAGCGGCGGCATTTCCGCGCAGAGCAGATGGTGGAGCGGCGAATAGGGCAGCATGAGGCCCCGAAAGTCGTTGCCCGGCGCGACCGCCGCCGCGATGCCGCCGCCGTCGGCCCGCTTCCGCAAGAGCACGATCGGCCGCTCGTGGCCTTCGAGCAGCCGCCGCTCCTGCTCGTCGATCTCCGCGTACGCCCGCGCCTGCGCGACATCGGCCACCATTAAGGCCAGCGGCTTCGCGATGCGATGCTTCCGCTCGCGGAGCCGATTCACGGCCGCTTCGTTCGTCGCGTCGCAGACCAGATGAAAACCGCCGAGCCCCTTGATGGCGAGCACATCTCCGGCGCGGAGCGCCCGCTGCGCCGCTTCGATTGCCTGCTCGCCCACTGCGCCGCTGGCGGGCCGTTCGGTCGCGATCTCCCCACCAGCCGCAGCCGTGAACCACACGGCCGGCCCGCAGCGGCCGCAGGCATTTGGCTGCGCGTGAAACCGCCGATCGGCGGGGTCTGCATATTCGGCGGCGCAGGCCGCGCACATGCCAAACTCCCACATCGTTGTCAGCGGGCGGTCGTAGGGCAGATCCTTGATGATCGTGAACCGCGGGCCGCAGTCGGTGCAGTTGATGAAGGGATAGCGGTATCGCCTGTTGCCCGGATCCTCGAGTTCGGCGCGGCAGGCACCGCAGGTGGCGATGTCAGGGGACACGGCGACCGTCGGCGCGGCGCGACTTTCACTCGCGAGAATGACGAACGCCCTCGCCGCGGTCGGCACGACGGGCACGTCCTCCACATCCACGCGATGCACGATCGCGAGGGCCGGCGCCTCCTCCGCGAGGCCGTCGAGAAAGGCCTGCACATCTTCGGCCGGCCCCTGCACCTCGGCCGTCACGCCCGCGGAATCATTTTCCACCCAGCCCGAGAGGCCCAGCCGCGTGGCCCGCCGCCAGACGAACGGCCTGAATCCGACGCCCTGCACCACGCCCGCGATCGAAAGCCGCTTCCTAATGTCGCGTCGGAGCTGGGGAGGATTCGGGGCCATCATGCACTGCCGGGGCTGACGACGATCCGCCCGCCATCATAGGCCGACGTGAAAAATGCGGTCTCAGTGCCGCAAAAATGGCCTCGGACGGCCGTCCCCCGGGAAGTACCATCCCTGTCCCTTTTCCCCGTCGCAGGGACCGCCATGGACCGTCGCCAGTTTCTCCGCCGCACCTGCCAGACGCTCCCCGCCTTCATCGGCTTCGCGAGCGGCTGCCGCACGACTCAGTTCGCCCGCGTGATCCAGCCGGGCGAAGACACCATGATCGGCAGCCATCAGGCCGGGCAGGAGACCTTCTGCCCGCTCGTCAACGAGGCGGTCTCGAAGCTGCTCGCCCGCCATGCCGGCGAGGAAGTGCAGCAGGCTTCGCTCGAAGCGCCGGCCGACGGCGCCGAGCCGCTGCCGGCGCCCGTGAAGCGGATCTGCTTCGTCGGCGTCGAAAACAAGAGCGCTGAGGACATCGGTGACTTCAAAGAACAGATCTACGAGATCATCGACCAGCGAATCCTCGAATCGCAGGTCTTCCAGACGCTCAACCGCCGCTATGTCGATGCCGGCCTGCGCGACGCCCGCCTGCGGCCCGACCAATTGATGGTGCCGGAGCAGATGCGGGCCTTCACCGAGAAGATGGAGCAGCAGGGTCAGCCGATCGACTACCTGCTCTATGCGACGATCACGTCCGGCACGACGCAGGAAAACCGCGACTACCAACGCGACTACCTGCTCACGCTCGAGCTCGTCGACGTGCGCACCGGCGGCTACGACAAGCAGTCGGCGGAGCTCTC
>JBIIQM010000121.1:0-6461 GCA_044342075.1 Pirellulales bacterium | reverse complement strand
GCTTCTCGACCCGCCAGATGCTGCCGGGAACGCGGGTCGAGAGCTGGGCGATCCGCCGCTCGTCGTAGGCCACGACGCCGTTGCAGACGAGTTCGCTCACCATCGGCCGTTTCTCGACGGGCACCAGTTCGATGCCCGATCGCTCGAGCGCCTTCTGCGAGGGGAAATGCACCGTGCCCTCGGCCGCATCGGTCTTTTTGGTTTCGCCTTCGGCGTGGGCGGCGGCATGAGGGGCGGCATCGTGCGATTCGGCGCCGTGATGGCCATGCTGGTCGCCGAAGCCGAAGCTCCAGTGCGTGGCATGCCCATACCAACCGACCGCCGCGAGTGCCGCGGTGGTGGCGATCGACAGGGCCCAACTCGACAGCGACAACACGACTGCGGTCCAGGAGAAAGACCGCGAACTCGAACGTGACTGCATTGACGACCTCCTCTCCGATCAGCCCCGCCAGAGGCTGATTCGGTGGAAATATCGCCAACGTCCAGAATCGTCGGCGGATGGGTAGGTGGGACCCGCGTGGGGCTGACTCAATTATCTACCGCCGTCGGAAACTGTCCAGTCCGTAAGGAAACAAAAAAACCGGCAGGTCGACCGCCCGTCCTCAGACCGTGTAGCGGTCTTGCTTGACGTCGGGCTTCACCCCCTCGGGGGTCTCGTCGCTGGCGATGTCGAACCACTCCGGCTTGAACTCGATCCGGGCCTGGGTGGCCGGGTTCGCCAGGGCAATGTTGCTCACCAGGGCGATGACGGCGTCGGCGATCGCCACCTCCGGCTTGCACCGCGGCTGGTTTTCCGGGGACGGGTTGCGGATGCACCAGGCCCAGTGCTCCATCTCCTCGGTGTAGCCGCGGGAGGGGGGCGCCGACGCGGCGCCCCCGGCGCCGGCCGCATAGCCGCCGCCACCGCTCTCGGTGGTGTCGAGCGTCGGCGTGCCATCCTTGGCCTTGGCGACCGTCACGCGGGTGTCTTTCGACGAATCCTTGTAGAGCATCACGTCGCGTTCCTGCTCGAGCACGAGCGTGCCCTTGGTGCCGAGCACCACCTCGCCATAGCCGCCGAAGCCGTTGCCGTTGATCGACGAATACGTGACGACGATCTTCTTGTTCTTGTCTTCGTCGTAGCCCGGGGCGGGGTATTCGTACATGCAATAGACGTGGTCGTCGATCTCGCGGTCGGCCGGGAAGATGCTGCGGTTGCCGACAGCCGTCACCGTGAGCGGCTTCACCTTCTTCCCCTCGCCGTGCATCGCCGAGACGAAAATCCCGGCCGCGTCGAGTTGGTGGCTGCCGAGTTCGGCCATCAGGCCGCCGCCCGTGCGATTCCAGAGCCGCCAGCGGATGAGCTCCTCCATCGGCGAGCGGGCAGAGCCGTCGGGAAGCGTCATCTGCGTGTAGCCGTGCTTCGCCGCATCGATCGCCTTGTCGGCGATCTGCGCCTCGAGCTGCGCGATCTTCTTGGCAAGCGCGTCGATATCGCCGGGCCGGGCCGAATCGAGATCCTTCTTCCAGCGGGCGAGCTGCTTCACGAGCGATTCGTCGTCGGGCAGCGGCGGCTTCCAGGAATCCTTGCCGGGCAGGTTGCCGCGATGCCACTGGGCGCGGATCGAGTGCAGGTCGCCGAGCAGGCGGGCCTTGCCGATCGTGTGGACGGCATTGTCGTAGAGGACGCTGTAATGCCGCTGATGGCCGGTCGCGAGAATCTTGCCCGTCTCGCGGGCGACGCGGCCCATCTCCTTGCACTCATGGACGCTGTGGCCCATGAGCTTCTCGGTGAGCACGTGCTTGCCGGCACGCATCGCCTTGATCGAGGCCTCGGCGTGGAGGTGAAGGGGCAGCGCGATGATCACCGCCTCGACGTTCTTGTCCTTGAGAAGGTCCTCGTAGGCCTCGTAGACCTTCACCTTTTTTCGGGCCTCGTCTTCGCTGGACCACTTGTATTTGGCCATCAGCCCGGGCCGCGCCGTATTGGCGCTCGGGCTCGAGACGTCGCCGTGGAAGCCGCGAAAGATGTTGTAGGGACGGATGTCGGCGATCGCGACCACGTTGAGATAGTCGGGATTATGGGCGCCGATGAGCACGCTCCCTTCGTCGCCGGTGCCGAGCACGCCGACGCGAAGCGGGCTCCCCACGCTCTTGCCGTAGCCGAAGTAGATCGAGCCGAGGCCCGCCCCCGTTGCCAGCCCCGCGGCGAGCGTGCCGGTGAGAAAATCACGCCGCGTGATGCCGATCGCGTCGTCGAAATTCTCCTTGCCGATCCACTTTTCAGATTCAGTCAGATTCATCGGATCACCTCTTGCAGTCGCCGGCAAACCAGCGAGACATGGGGCAGTTGAGGGGCAGAAAGTAGTCGAGGCCGCTCCAGCCGCCCGTCGGCAGGCTGGCGATCGCGAGCAGGGCGGCGAGTTCCACCCATTGATCGTAGGTGGGCTGCGCTCCGGCCACCCAGAAGGGCTGCGAAGCGATCACGCTGGCCAGAAAGCAGGCGCCGCCCATGGCGTTGAATTTGACGAGCAGGCCGAGCACGAGGCAGGCGCCGATCGTGACGAGCGACCAGCTCACGAAACGATCGGCCTTCCAGAGGGCCGTCGGCTGCTGGGCCCGCTCGGCCCGCAGGCGGTCGGCCGGCGAGAGGGAACGATCCCATTCGCCGACGAGTTTGCGGCCGATCGCGTCGGCGTCGCCCATCCATCCGGAAGCCTGCGCGGAGAGTTCGCGTCGTTTTTTGGTCACACGGTCGCGGGCGAAGGGGATTTGCCGAGAAGCCGGCGAACGCTCCGTCGCCTCGAGCCGCTCCCGCTCCAGCCGCCAAGCCGTGAGATCGTCGGCGATGCCTGCGATGTAGTCGTCGAGTTCGCCGCTGGCTGCTGCCAGGCTCTCCTCGGCGGCGGTCTTCGCCGCAGCATCGAGCGGCACGAGCCGGTTGCGTTCCGCCAGCAACTTCCGCCAGCCCGCCACCACGCTTTCCTTCCAGGCAGCGGCCGCATCGGCAGCGGACTTGGTGCCCGGGGAGCCCAGCGTCTCCGCCCAGTCGCCGGTCTGGGGCAGACCCGCGCGATACCACTCCGCCCACGGGCCGACGGCTGCCTGGCGGAAGCCCGCGCTCGACCAATCGGGATCCCGAAGGTGGCTGAGACCTTCGAGGAAGAAATGCATGCCCACGACGATCCGGAGGAACGCCAGCGCCGCGACTGCCAGAAGCGTTGCACGCATCGCGAAGACTCACGCCACAAAAAGACGATTCGCGGGGGCCACACCCGCGAATGGACGAATTGTCTCGATCCACAGACATCATTGAACCATGAATCTGCACCCAGGCAAGTTCATTTTTTCGAGCCTGACGGGAATCCGCTTGTCAATTTGTTTCCGTTCCTGCGAAAAACTCGGCATGCGCATCGTCCTCTGCTATCCAGTCGAGCCCAAACACATCCGCCAGATTCAGGGGGTGGTTCCCGACGCCACGATCGTCGATGCCGGGCAGGAGCGAGTGGCCCTCGAACTCCCGTCCGCCGACATCTTCTGCGGGCACCCGAAGGTGCCCGTGCCTTGGGATGCGGTGGTGGCCGGCGGCAGGCTCCGCTGGATCCAATCTTCGGCGGCCGGCCTCGACCATTGCCTCGTTCCCTCGGTGATCGCTTCCGACATCATCGTCACGAGCGCCTCGGGGGTTCTCGCCGACCAGGTTGCCGAGCACGCCCTCGGCCTCGCCATCGCCTGCACGCGGCGGACGCGGCTCTTCCTGGAACAGCAGGCGCGACGCGAGTTCGTCCGCCGGCCCACGCTCGACCTCACCGGCGCCACCGTGGGGATCGTCGGCCTGGGGGGCAATGGCCGCCGGCTCGTGGAGGTGCTCGCCCCGTTCCGCGTGCGGATCCTCGCCACCGACTACTTTCCGGTCCGCAAGCCGCCCGCCGTGGAATTCCTCGGGCCGCCGGAGGCGCTGCCCACCCTCCTCGAGCAATCGGACGTGCTCTTCCTCTGCCCGCCGCTGACGCCCGCGACCCGCAACATGATCGACGCCACCGCGATCGCGCGGATGAAGCAAGGCGCGATCCTCGTGAACGTCGGCCGCGGTGGACTCATCGACGAGCATGCCTTGGTCGATGCCCTCGAAAGCGGCCACCTCGATTCGGCGGCGCTCGACGTCACCCCCGCAGAGCCGCCGCGCCCGGAGAGCCGGCTGTGGACGGCGCCCCGGCTGATCATCACCCCGCACGTCGGCGGCCAGGCCGCGCACCGAATCGATGCAATGACCGACTTTTTCTGCGATAATCTCCGTCGGTACCTCGGGGGGATGCCGCTGCGCAACCTCGTCGACAAGCGCCTCGGTTTCCCCGAGCCACCCGAGTGACGTTTCCGAGATCACGGCAACGAGCGATTGAACACACCACTGAGCAACCACCACGACAGGCCCTCGATGACGACCACGATCTATCAGGAAGGACGCCCCACGATCTCCGTCTCCGGCGAGGTGGGCAGCCGTTGTCCTGAAGAACTGCTCGCCCGCTACGGCGAGATCATCGAAGGGGGGCGTCTCACCTGGACCGAATATCACCAGCTGACGAAGCGGCTCGGCGCCGGAGGGCAGGGGGTGGTGTTCCTCACCACGCGCCGCGGCTCCGACGGCTTCACCCTGCCGGTGGCGATCAAGATCTTCTCCCCGGAACGCTACGACTCCGAAGCCCTCTACGACGAGGCGATGGAGCGGATCGCCAAGGTCTCGTCGCGCGTCGCCCAGATCCAGCAAGACAATCTTCTCGACGTGCAGAATTTCGTCGAGCAGCGGCGGATCCGCGTGATGGAGATGGAGTGGATCGATGGCTACGACCTCTCGCGGCTGCTCGCGCCCGAATTGCTCGGCCGCACGCGGGCGAGCGTCGGCGACGATCGCTGGCGGTATCTCAACAAGGTCGTCGTGACGGCCGGACCGCAGCAGTCTCGCCTCATGCCGGGCGTGGCGATCGCGATCGTGCGGGAATGCCTCGCGGCGCTGGCCGCGCTCCACCGCGAGGGGATCGTGCATGGCGACATCAAGAGCTCCAACATCATGGTGAAGCGGACGGGCAACGCGAAGATCATCGACATCGGCTCGGCGCTCGCGCTCGACGACATCCCGCCCAACCGCACCTGCACGCCCTCCTACGCGGCGCCGGAGGTGCTCGAGGGGCGAGAGAACTCGCCGCGATCCGATCTCGCGAGCCTCGGCTACGTGCTCATCGAGATGCTCTCAGGCCAGCCCCCCTTCGCTGGCCTGCAGTCCTACCGCGACCTGCTCGAGGCCAAGCGGTCGCTCATCCACCGGCTGCCGCAATTGCTGCCGGCCGACGTAACTTGCAACGAGCTTTTGATGAGCTTCATCCGCGGCATGATCGCCGCCGATCCCGCGAAGCGATTCCCGAGCGCCGAGGACGCCGACCTCGTGAAAGAGGGGGCCGCGAGCTTCCACCGCCAGCTGATTGTGGGCGGCCTCGCGAGCGAATACGAAAACGAGATCCGCGCCTGGCTCGAGGAGCTGGAATAGCGCTCGTCGCTTCAGGCGAGCCGGCGATAGACGGCCGAGACGAGCGCGGTGGTGGCCCGCGGGGCGACGCGTTTCATCCGCCAGAGCCAGCGGGCCCGGCGGCCCACGACCACGTAGCGGCGGTTGCGTTCGACGGCGACGAGCACCCGCCGCGCGATCGCCTCCGACGTCCAGCGCGTCGCAGCCATCCGGCGCAGCGCCTCCCGCGACTCCACGTCGGAGGAGAAGTGCCAGCTGCCGAGCAGCCCTGAGCGAAAGAACCCGGGGCAGACGACCGTCACGCCCGGTCGCCGCGGGGCACACTCCGCCGCGATCGCCTCCGAAAGCGCGATCACGCCCGCCTTGCTGGCCGAATAGGCCGCCATCGAAGGCGGCGCGAGGATGCCGGCGATCGATGCCACGTTGACGAGGTGCGACCGCGTCGGATGCTCGCGCAGCCAGGGGAGAAACGTCTCGCAGCCGACCGCCGTGCCGATGAGATTCGTGTCGATGACGCGCCGCCACTGCGATTCCGGCAGGCGGCCGACCTCGCCGGTGGCGCCGACGCCGGCAGCATTGACGACGAGATCGATGGCGGGCCATTCGCCGCGCAGCCGCTCGTGCAGTCGGGACCAGCCGGCCGCATCGCGGACATCGAACGGGCTTTCGCTGGCCTCGCCTCCGGCCAGACGAATCTCGTCGGCGGTCTCAGCGAGCCCAGCCTCACCCGGCAGATCCACGACCGCGAGCCGCCAGCCGCTCCGCCCGAGTTCCATGGCAAGGGCCCGGCCCAGCCCGCTGGCGGCACCGGTGATGACCGCAGAAAGACGATTCACCTGGGGCTTCTCGGCAAGGGGTTCCCACCACGACGGCGGCGCGGCGGGCAGCAGAAAGATGCGGGGCGAGAAAGCGAGGGTGACGGGACTCGAACCCGCGGCCTCCAACGTGACAGGCTGGCGCTCTA
>JBIIQM010000050.1:0-20741 GCA_044342075.1 Pirellulales bacterium | reverse complement strand
GGGAGGCCGAAGACGAGCGTGGGGGGCGACTGCTCGCGGGGCAACACGCCGAAGAAGACGGGCTTGCCAGGCTTGAGCTTTACCTTGTGGAAGATCTTCTCGACACCGCAGAGCCGAAAGATCTCCGGCACGAGATCGAGATCGCCGGCCGACACGCCGCCGGAGAGCACGAGCACGTCGGCTGCGAGCCCCTGCGCCACCGCCGCCCGGATCGCCTCCGGCCTGTCGGGCGCGATCCCCAGCGGGATCGGCTCGCCGCCGAGCAGCTTCACCGCGGCAGAGAGCATCGGGCCGTTGGAGTTGCGTGTCTGGCCGAAGGCGGGCACCTCGTCGGTCGGCACGAGCTCGCTGCCGGTCGAGAGGATCGCCACGCGCACCTGGGGCGCGGCGACCACGTGCGTCGCCCCCGCCTCGGCGGCCAGGCCGATCTCGGCGGCCCCGAGCGTCATCCCGGCGGCGAGCACCTGCTGCCCGCGGCGAAACGCCGCCCCCTGCCGGGCGATGTGCTGACCGGGGCGAAATTTGTCGTCGCGGAGGCGGACCTTCGCGCCGGCATGCACGCCGCGGGTCTCGTCGATGGTGCACTCCACGGGGATGACGGCGTCAGCGCCCGCGGGAATCGGCGCGCCGGTCATGATCCGCGCGCATGAGCCGGGCCTGATCTCGAGCGTGGTGACGTCGCCGGCTGCGAGGTCGACGACAACGTCCAATTCCAGCACGCCGTCGCGGGCGGCGATGACGTCGTCGCCCCGCAGTGCGAAGCCATCCATCATCGCCCGATCCCACGGCGGCGAATCGACGTCGGAGACGACGGGCGCCGCAAGCTCGCGGCCGCAGGCGTCGAGCAATCGCGTCCACCGCGGTGGCAGCGGGGCGGCGTTTTTTTCGATGAGTGAAATCGCTTCGGGGAGGTCGATCATTCGATGGGAAAAGCCATGAACGTGACAGGCTGAAGCCTGTCCTACTTTTGCAGGAACGAGCGCAGCAGGTCGTAGCCCGCCGGAGTCAGGAAGCTCTCCGGGTGAAACTGCACGCCGTAGATCGGCAGCGTCTTGTGGCGGATCGCCATGATCTCGCGCGAGCCGTCGGGCGCGGTCGACCAGGCGTCCACTTCAAAGTCGCGGGGCAGCGTGGGCGGATCGATCACGAGGCTGTGATACCGCGTTGCCTCGATCGGGCTCGGCAAGCCGGCGAAGAGCCCTTTGCCAGCATGCTCGATCCGATCGACCTTGCCGTGCATGAGCCGCTTGGCCCGCACGATCGTGCCGCCGAAAACCTGTCCGATCGACTGGTGCCCCAGGCAGACGCCGAGGATCGGCATCCGGCCGGCGAACCGCCTGACAACGTCGCAGGAGATGCCGGCATCGTCGGGCGTGCAGGGCCCGGGCGAGATCACGAGATGGCTCGGCGACTTCTGCGCGATCTCATCGCCGGTGATCTTGTCGTTGCGGTGGACCTCAAGCGGCATCTCGGGCGCGATCTCGCCGATCCGCTGCACGAGGTTCCAGGTGAACGAGTCGTAATTGTCGATGAGGAGGATCATGGGTTGCGGTTGAGGAGGGAGGCCGGAATCGGCGGAAGCTCGACGAGCATTTGGACCGAGTCCGCGAGGGCCACCGCGAGGAGACTTCTGCCGTTCCGGCCGACCGTTGCTACTCCAGAAGCGTGCTGGGGTGCCCCTCGCGATCGACGAGCGGCATGACCTGTGGCTTGTAGATGGTGGTGTAGGCCTCGGCGAGCCGATGCTGATCGATGGCCGCTTGGTCGGCCCAGTGCTCCACCAGCGTGAACCGCCGCGGCTCGGCCGTCGAGTGGTAGACGTCGAACCGCTGGCAGCCGGGCTCGGCGCGGCTCTTCCGCATCGCCTCGGCGAGCAGTTCGCGGATCTTCGGCACGTCGGCGGCGTCCTTGGCGGTGAGCAGTATTGTGAGACAGATCATTCGCTGCGTTCCGTGCGAGTTGGATGCCGTCTTACTGTACCAGCACGATCGAGCTCGCGGAGCCGGGGGGCGTGACACGGGCGTTGCGGCGGGCCAGCACGCGGATGTAGGGCGGGAGGAACGCGGCCCGATGAGCGAACGAGCCGGCCGCGGCCGCCGGTTGCGTGTGGTCCGGCTCGCAGACGTCCTCGATCGCGAAACCCGCGGCGCAGATGCCGCCGAGCAGGTTCGACAGCGAGTGGACGAATTCCTGCGTGCCGGCTTCCCTGAGCCGCGACGGCGGCTCGGGCGGAAGCGGATCTCCGCCGGCCTGCGGATGCACGAGTTCGTAGCGGCCCGACGCCGCCGGCTCGATCGAGGCCTGCAGGCTCGCCGGCGATTTGTGCTGGCTGACGTACAGCCCCCCCGGTCGCGTCACGCGGGCCACCTCGCGAAACACCCTCGCGACGTCGGGCACGTAGCAGGTGCTCACCGGATGGATCACGAGGTCGAACCGGCCTTCCCTGAGCATCGAGAGGTCATCCATCGAGCCCTGCAGGATCTCCAGGTCGATCTTTCGCTCGCGGGCAACCTGCCGGTCGAGGTCGAGCATCGCCGGCGAGATGTCGAGCACGGTCACCTTGGCGCCGGCGGCCGCATAGAGCGGGCCGTGCTTCCCGCCGCCGGCGGCGAGGCAGAGCACAGCGAGCCCATCGAGTCGCTCGGGCAGCCAGGCCCGCCCAGCGCCGCCGACCGAGCCACCGCTGCCGAGCCAAGACCGCGGATCGCCGAAGGCCTCGTCGGCGGCCGGCCGCGCGAGCGCCGCCCTGCTCTCGGCCAGCCGATCCCACGCGCGGGCGTTGTGATCGAGCACCGCCTCGCGCGCCACGCCCGGCCGGCTCATGCCGCTCGCACTCGCCGCCGCCACGCGAACCAGGCTGCGGCCCCACACGCCGCGAGCACGAAGCCCGATGGCTCTGGGACTGCGACGAGCGTGAGGTCATCCATGGCCACGTAAGTGGGCGTGTTGATTCCCCATGGCCCCACGTCGCTCGATGCGAAGCCGATGACGATCGAACGGGCCTCACCGAGCGAGGTCAGTGAGAAATCAGTCCACTGATCGACGACGAAGGAGTTGCCCGACCGAAAGTCGGCGAGAAAGAACGTTGCCGAGCCAGTCGTGCTGCCCAGGCCGTCGGCCTGCGAATTACCCGTGAATGTGACTGAAAGAAAGTCGCCCGTTTCGTATTCGCCGTTGGAGAAATTGTTGGGATCACCGTCGCGGATCGTGAGTGCGGTGTATGTGGTGTTGACGAGTTTGACGGCCTCTGGGCGCAGCCCTAACGGCAGCACGATGCGCGGCGCGGGATCGTAATTCTGCCAATAGGCCACCGCGAATTTCCCGGTCCCGCCCGCGCCACCGCCCGCAAAAGACGAGGTGTCGTTGGTCCAGGAATTGGACGTTTTGTCTCCTCTATTCGAAAAAGCGAAGCCACTCCAATATTCTCCCGGGGAGTAGCGGGTGACCGTCGAGAAAAACGACACCGACCCCGACGTCAGCATCACCTGTTCGGGAACGGTATCGGGCTGTGAGCCTGGGCCGCCGTAGAACGAGCTATTCGGCGGCAAGGAGACATCTTCGAAGTTGATGACGACGGGGCCTGCGTGGGCCGCGTTTGACCCAAGGCAGAGAATCATTACGACCGTGGCAGCTGTCTTCCAGATCATGTGGAATGCTTCCTTTATCCTGCTTTTCGAAAACCGTCAGAGAGAATCACCAGGGAGTGGGCTGCGACTCGCCGCGGGCCCGCGTGCAGGCTGCCGCCAGAACGCGTGTGTCGATCGTCTCCGCAAGAAACTGCACGGCACCGTCGCCGAGGAGCCCATGCGCGCCGCCGGGATGCCGACTCCGGATCTCGTCCTCCCACGTCGGCCAATTGATCGCGAAGGCCTGGTCGTAAAGGTTGCGACCGTTTATCCACTGGCCATCCGACCACGCGCCGGCCGCGCACTCGGCGACAAAGATCGTCTTCGACAATCCGTCTGTGATCTGGGGCTGCGCAAAACTCGTTTCGTGGATCAATGGCCCCTTCATCGGTGAGTTCGCATCGACGATCCGCTCCCCAGCCAGACCGCCGTAATCAGAGCGGCCCAAGCCACCGACGGCGAGTCCGGTGCGGTCTGCGGTCGAGCAGACGAACACCGACAGCGGCGTCGAGGCGGCGGGGCGGTTTTCGGAGGCGTCGTAGGGCTTGTTCAGGTCGAGGCGGTCGGCCACGTCCTGCTGCTCGAGCCAGGGCAGGATGAAGGCGTTCCATGCCAGGCAACGATTGGTGCCGCCGGTGCCGGGCTTCCATTCCAAACAGCCCACCGGAAACTTCCGCTTGGCTAGTAGATGGCCGTGCAGGGCGCAGCCGATGTGGCGGAGATTGTTCGCACACGAGGTCCGCCGGGCGGCTTCTCGGGCCGATTGGACGGCCGGGAGCAGCAGCGCGACGAGCGCCGCCACGATCGCCGTGACGACGAGCAGCTCGACGAGCGTCATGCCGGCGCGGAATTGCGCGGCGGACGGCGCGGAACGTTTCGTGTCCATACGAAGTTTGCGCACGCAAGCACACCGCATCCAGCCAACGAGTGCGCAGCCCGCTCCTGGGCTGTTCACACCATCGGCGGCGCGATTGCTTGCAGGAGCGTTGCTCGAAGACCTGTCGACCGGCCGCGGTCGCGACCGTGCCTGCCTCCCCGCCCGCGCAGGTTGGCATGCTCTCGAAAGCTGGTAGGTCTTCTGACTCCCAAGCTCAGCCGGCTGCATGCCTTCTCGCGAGCGTCACGGCTTTCGCCGCGCCATCGCAATGGCCTGATCACAGCCGGCCTCGTCGCTTGGATACAGCGGCGGGGCCGTCCCGGAATCGCACCGGAGTTCCCTGTTTGCCCGTCGAAAGCAGCTGCGATCGGCAGGCCACCAGATTCGTGAAGGGCAATCTATCGGGGGGTGGGTGCCTGTCAAGCAGCGACGGTTTCACTCGCCTGACCGGCAAACTTTCACACGCGGCTCGAGAGCATGTGAAACTGTGACGGTCAGGGTGTGAAAACGACTGAAACTATGACGGTCATGCGGCCTCGCGCCGCACACTTTACGCACCAGGAATGCGCGGCATTTCTTACCCAACGCGCAGACGTAAGTCGTTGCCTGAAAAAAACTTGGAGACACTCAAGCCGCCTTCGTCCTTCCGTCGATAGCCACCTTGACCCCCGGGGCAATCACTGTGCCCGTCGGGCAACCAGGGGGCGGCAGCAACCTGCAATGCTTCGAGTCACGGAATGGCTCGACAGGCCTGTCGCGGAAAAGTTCGTGGATCACAACCTCGGGGCAACGAAGCCTCAAGAACGGAAGTCGACTTCCGGGTGCTCCACAAGCAAAGGAGATGTGGCTCGATGAAGCGTATGATGTTCCTCGGTGCGCTGGTTCTCGGTGTCACCGTTTGTAGCCAGTCTTTTGGTTTCGAGCTCCTTGACCGGATGCTCGGCCACAAGGGCTGCACCTCGTGCTGTGAGCCCGGCTGCGACGCCGGCAATGGATGCTGTGAGCCCGGCTGCGGTGCCGGCAACGGCTGTGCGGAGCCGGCCTGCGGTGCTGGCAACGGATGTGCGGAGCCCGCTTGCGACTCCGGTGCCGGCTGCTGCGAGCCGAGCTGCGGTGCGGCGTCTTGCTGCGGTGTTCGGAAGAAGCACGACCTCTTCGGCGGGCTGAAGGGCCTGTTCGAAAAGTGCAAGCGGAAGCACCACGGCTGCACCGACAGCTGCTGCGGTGAGCCCGATTGCGGTGCTGGCAACGGTTGCGCCGAGCCCGCTTGCGGTGCTGGCAACGGTTGCGCCGAGCCCGCTTGCGGTGCTGGCAACGGCTGTGCGGAACCGGCTTGCGACGCTGGTGCCGGCTGCTGCGAGCCCAGCTGCGGTGCGGCTTCTTGCTGCGGGACCCGTGCTCGGAAGTGCCGTGGCACCCCGATCCTTGACCTGCTCCGTGCGATCCACGAAGCGAAGAAGGATTGCCTGAGCCGTCGTCGTGCCAGCTGCTGCGATAGCTGCTGCAACGACCCGGATTGTGGTGCTGGCAACGGCTGCTGCGAGCCCGCCTGTGGCGCTGCCGGCAACGGCTGCTGCGAGCCGGCTTGCGGTGCGGCTTCGACCCCGGTAGAAGCGACCCCGGCTGCCCCGACCCCCGACGCCTCGGCTTCGGCCAAGGTTCCGGGCAAGGTCGTGGCGGTGAGCCGCACGGTGGCTGCCAAGTAAGTAGAAACCAGTCGAAGCGGTAGAAACACCGTTGCCCGACTTCGGTCAGTGAGCTCCGCCCGGGAGGAAACTCCCGGGCGGAGTCGTTTTTGGACAGAAAAGGTGTCAGGACTCTTTTCCGGAAGAAACTGCTGGTATCCCGAAACACGTGGGCCGGAAAAGAGTCCTGACACCTTTTCTGTCCTACGGGAGGACGGTGGCGGGGGGGCCGGAGCGGCACACGCGGCCGGCGACGAGCTCGACGACGGTCGTCGCGGCACGCTTCGCGAAGGCGTGGTCGTGAGTCACCACCACCATGGTCTGCCCGCCCCGGGCCAGATCGACGATCACATCGAGCACTTCCGCCGACATCGCCGGATCGAGAGCGCTCGTCGGCTCGTCGAAGAGCATCACCCGCGGCTGCATCGCCAGGGCCCGGGCGATCGCCACCCGCTGCTGCTGGCCGCCCGAGAGCGTCGCCGGCCGGGCCGACGAAAACGATGCCAGGCCCACGCGTTCGAGCAGGGCCAGCGCCCGCTCCCGCGCCGCCTCGGGCGACACCCGCGCGACCACCCGCGGCGCCGTGGCCACGTTCTCGAGCACCGACATATTGGGGAAGAGATTGAACTGTTGAAACACCATGCCTACGTCGCGGCGCATCCGCTCGAGCAATCCCGGCTGGTGCGGCCCCGGTGCGAGCGAGTGGCCCGCGATCGAAACGCCGCCCGAGTCGAAGGTCTCGAGGCCGTTGAGGCACCGCAGCAGCGTGCTCTTGCCGCCGCCGGACGGCCCCACGATCGCCATCACCTCTCCTTCGGCGACGGCGAGGCTCACCGCGGAAAGGACCGGCACCGCTCCCCGCGCCTTTGAAAGCCCCTCGATCGCGATCATGGCGACTTCTCCAGCCGTCCCTCGAACCACCGCGAGACGAGCGACAGCGGCCAGCTCATTGCCAGATAGAGCAGCGCCGTCACGATCGCGAGCTCGACGATCCGCCCCGTCGACAGCGCGAGCACGCTGTAGCGCTTCGTCAGTTCGATCACCGTGATCACCGAGCAGACGCTCGTGTCCTTGAAGAGCGCGATGAAGTCGTTCGTCACTGGCGGCATCACGAGCCGCACCGCCTGTGGCACGATCACATGCCGCAGCGCCTGCCACTTCGTCATGCCCAGCGAGAGCGCCGCCTCGAACTGCCCGAGCGGCACGGCCTTCAGCCCCGCGCGGTAGATCTCCGACTCGTAGGCTGAGTAGTTGAGCGCGAGCCCGGCCACCGCCGCCACGAGCGCGGGCAGCGCGAGGCCGATCTTCGGCAAGAGAAAGAAGATCGCGTAGAGCTGGAGCATGAGCGGCGTGCCACGGAGCACCTCCACGTAGCCCGCCAAGAGCGGCTTGAGCCATGCCGGGCCGTGGAGCCGCGCGATCGCCACGCAGAGCCCGATCAGGATCGCCAGCGGAAACGCCGCGCAGGAGAGAAGCACCGTCATGCCCGCGGCCTTGAGCAAGAGCGGCAGCGAATCGCGGGCGAGCTGCGCGAGGCTGCGGCGGCCCGCCATCGGGATCTCGGCCGCATCGCGGAGCGCGAGGACCTGCTGCCGACCGGCCAGATCCCAACGATCGTAGAGCGCCTTGAGCCGGCCGTCGGCGATGATCTTCCCGAGGGCTGCGTCGATCGCGGCGGAGAGTCGCGGCGTGTCTTTGGCGGTGAGGATCGTGTAGAGCCCGCCGCCGAACGGCCGGCCCACCATGCGCAGCCCGGCGAAACGGTCGGCATAAAAATTGAAGATGCAGTCGTCCATCACGGCAGCGTCGAGCACACCGTTTTGCACCTGCTCGAGCGAATCGATCGTGCCGTCGTAGCCGATCACCTCGACCTCGAGGTCGGACCGCGATCGCATCACGATCTCGGCTGCGGAGCCGGTGAGCACGCCCACCCGCCATCGGCCGCCGGGGCCGTGCGACGCGAGCTTCTCGAACGAGTCGAGCGGGCCGTCGCGGCGGGCGAGCAGCTGCAGCGAATAGACGAAGTAGGGGCGCGAGCAGTGGTAGTCGCGCCGCCGTTCGGGGATCAGCTCGATGCCGTTGATCACGCAGTCGGCGGCGCGGCCGAGGAGCAGCGGCAGCCGATCCCATTGTCCCTGCTGAAACCGCGGCTTCACACCGAGCTCCGTGGCGACGAGGCCGGCGAGCTCCACCTCGAAGCCGGTCAGCTGGTCGGGATCCTTGGGATCGAGGAAAACGTGCGGGCCGCCCCCTTCCTGATCGGCGGCCCAGACGAGCTCGCCCCGCGCGATCACTTCGTCGAGTTCGGCGGCGCGGGCTGGCAGCGCCAGGGCCACGACCGCCACGAGCGCGGCACACTTCCGAATCATCCCTGACAGCATCCGCATGCTTATCCCCATCATCCCGGCCCGCCGCGAAGCCGCCCCAGCCCCGCGGCTGGTTCTGCGAGCCGTGCGGCCAGCGCCGCCGATTCCTGCGCAAGCCGGTCGCCGCGGTCGATGAAGCCGCCCGCCTTCCCAGCCGCGTCGGCGAAGTCGGCGAGCAACGGATCGACCAGCCCGGCCGCCGGCAGCCGCGAGACGAGCGCCGCGATGTCGCGGTCGAGGCCCATCCGCAGCCGCAGGAAGACGAGCCACCGCAGGAAAAACCCGAACAGGATCACCCAGACGAACGCCTCTTCGAGGAACGCCAGCCCCTCGACGGGCCGCCCACTCCAGAGATGGCCGTAGAAAAAGTTCCAGCCGGCCCGCACGAGCACTGCCACGAGCAGGGTTGAGAAGAGCAGTTCGCAGCCGATTCGCAGGAATGGGCTGTCGATCCGGCCGCGGCGCTCGGCCACGAGCTTGTCGATGCCGGAGGAAAGCCAGCTCGCCGTGCGATCGAGCAGCGTGCCCACGGTCGCCTGCACGCGCTCGTCGTCGAGCCGGGCGCGGCCGACGAGCGGCTCGGCGATCTTCGCCCGCGCGGCCAGGCCCACGAGGATGCTCCGCGATTGCTCGACGTCGGCCTCGCCGAGCCCGAGCTCCTCGATGGTCTGCCAGCTGCCGCGGCCTGCCGCGGGAGCCAGGCCACCGCCAGCGAGCAGCCGGCCGATCAGCCCGCCGCCGGCCGACCGGATCCGCGGCCAGAAGGCCCCGAGCGCCGCGACAATGTGGAGAAACGTCGCGAAGGGTCCGCCGTGCCAGCGGTCGACGAGTTCCTCGGTGATGAGCCGCTGCCACGCCGACCGGCTCGCCCGCAGCTTCGATTCGACCGCCTTGCCCAAGAGGCCCTCGAGCCGCGTTCGCTCGCTTTGCACGCCCGCGGCGAGCTGCGTCACCGGCTGCCTCAGCGGTTCGAGATCGCGGTGCGACTGCCGCAGAAACCAGTCGGCGAGATCGGCGGCACCGGTGCGACGAACCCGTCTGGCCGCTCGGCCGACCAATTCCTCGTCGATCGCCCGCACGAGTTCCCGGAAGCCGGGCTCGGGCTCGAGCCCCGCTGCCGCGCGGCTGGCCGCGTCGAGCGCGTCGAGCCGAAAGATCCGCGGCACGTCGAACCCTTGCGACTCGAGCTCCCGCCGCCAGTCGTCGCGAATGTCGGGATCGCGTGAGGCGTGGGTCTGCACG
Organism: Pirellulales bacterium; assembly: GCA_044342075.1. Classification (GTDB taxonomy): domain Bacteria; phylum Planctomycetota; class Planctomycetia; order Pirellulales; family UBA1268; genus RGVT01. The sequence goes on along the minus strand of JBIIQM010000050.1, from coordinate 10,945 downwards.
AAAAGGAGCGGCCGGCCCGGCGCGAAGGCCGCCACCTCGCGCGACACGATCCAGGAGCGGTATTTCTGGGCGGTGGCCACGAGCAGCAGCACGTCGCAGGCCGGCACCACGGCCTCGAGCAGGTCGCGGTTGCGGTTCGAGTCGCTCGGCCGGGCATGCCCCGCGGCGGCCGGTGCGTCTCCTTGCGTGTCGGGATCAGGGCAGTCGACGAGGACGATGTTGGCCACGGCGGGCGATTCGCTCCGCACCACGCGGGCCTGCATCTGCTCGAGCGGCAGCCACGAGCAGTCGACGTCCTTGGCGACGATCACGACGGGGTTCGTGGTGGTGGGCCGCGCGACGTCGCCGGCCGGGCTGACATTGCCGCCGGCCAGCGCGTTGACGAGCGTGCTCTTGCCGGTGCCGGTGCCGCCGATCACGCCGACGACGAGCACCCGCGAGAGCTCGCGGCGGGCGCGGTCGAGCCGGGGCTCGATCTCATCCCAACCTGCGCGCACGCGACGGGCCGGCGCCCATTCAGGCAGCGATCCGCTCCAGCGGGCGAGCGACTCCACCAGTTCGTCGAACGTGGCGTCGTCATGGGCGGCAGGGTTCGTGAGGGCGTCGTTGGTCATGCGCGCGAAAACTCCCGCCGCCATTCGAACAGGAGCCGTCGGGCACCGGCCACCTCGGGCCGCGCGGCGGCGGTCGCGAGCCGGTCGATCTTCTCGAGACGGTCGCCGAGCACGACATCGTGGAGCGTCTCGGCGAGCACGCGGCTGCGCTCGGCGGACCAGCCCGCGAAGAGCTTCTCGATGAGCGGCTTGAGGCCCGCCATCGTGAGCCCAAGCGCGCCTTCGCCGGCGAGCGTGGCCGCCGTGCCCACCACGACATCGCCCACGTGGTGCACGAGCGTGGAAATGCCCCCGGCCGTCGCCGCCGCAGCGGGCACGACGGCCGCCCCGGCGAGGCCGAGCCCCACGGTGATCGCAGGTCGCGCCACCGCGCCGACGTTGAGACCGGTGAGGATCCACCGCACCATGCCGGGGTTTTCCGCGGAGAAGCGGTCGAGTTCGTTGCGGACGAACGTGCGGTAGTCGTCCGACACGATCGGCAGCGCGGCATGCCGCCGCTCGAGGTCGGCATACCAGGCAGTGCGGTCGCCATCCACCAGCGCGCCATCGAGCATCGCGGCGAGCCGCGGGTTGCGGCGGCTGGCGTCCTCGAGCCGCTCCACGAAATCGGCCAGCGCCTGCTTGAGCGCTGCCAGTTCGATCGCGGAAAAATCCTCCCGCTTCTCCTCGTCGCTGCGGGCGAGGCCCATCCGGCGGGCCGCCCACATCACACCGCTGCCGGCCACGCGGTAGGCCTTGCTCACGGTGAGATCGAACGTTGATCGGCGCGGCTCGAGCCAATCCCAGATCTCGTTCCAGACGAGTTCGCGCGGCGCGGTCGGCAGCGTCACGCGCACGCGGGCCTCGTCGGCAAGCAGCTGCTTCGCCTCCTGCCATTCGCGGGCCGTCGATTCGAAGGCATCGAGCCAGGCGCCGGCGCCCGCGGCCGGGTCGAGCACGACTCCGAGCGCCCCGCGCATCGCCTCGAGCTTGATGCGGTCGAAGTCGACGTGCGCCAGGCTCGCGGCGAGGTCGGCGGGGCCCGCCGTCGCGGCCGAGACGCGTGGCCCTCCGGCGGCAAACTCAGGCAGCGCATGAAAGTCGATCCGGCCCGCTTCGGCCTTCGCAAAATCGTGCGGGGCGGCATAGACGGCGAGCGGCTCGATGCCCGTCTCGGCCTTGAAGGTCTCGAGCCAGCCGCCGATCCGCTCCCGCTGCTGCGGCCAATTGACCATGTTGAAGACCACGATCACGGTCTTCTTCGCGGCGGCCGCGGCGCTGAAGAAGTCGCGGACGGCGGCGTCGTTATATTTCTGTTGGGTGAGCACGGCGATGAGCACGTCGCAGGCGTTGCGGACGAGCTCGGCGCGGTGCCAGTTCTCGCGCAGCGTGCCATCGACGTCGGGCGTGTCGAGCAGGATGAGCCGCGCAGGCTGCCGGCCGGTCGCATCCTCGCGCCACACGAGCCGGTCGTCATCGCCAGGTGCGAGCGCATCCTGCTCGCTCGTCCACGCGGTGGGAACGAAGCCGGGAAAGAGCGCGGCCAGGTCGATCCGCGCGGCGAGCCCCTGCGGCAGGCTGGCGACGGGATGCCTCGTGCGCGCCGCCTCCGGCACAGAGCGTGAGATCTCCGCCCCCACGATCGTGTTGGCGATCAGGCTCTTGCCGGTATTGGTGCCGCCACACACGGCCGCCACGAGCACCGGCTCGCGAGACACCTGCGGCTCGAGCTTGCCGAAGAGCTGCCCGTGCCAATCGGTGCCGGCTGGATCGCCCACGCCCAGCGCCGCGGCGAGCGGCTCGAGCGCCGCAAGCTGGCTGCAGAGCTCCGCGATGCTGCCGGCCCACGAGGCATAGCTGGTCGTCTGCATCGGAACGGACAAACTCTCGCTTCCTCGGGCCGCCCGGGCGCCGTTGATTGCCGCCCGGAAACAGCCGCGCTACACTGAACTACGCGGAAGACAGGACTGAGTCTGGGCACAGGCTCGGAATCCCTCAAGTGTGTCTTCCCCCGTTTCAGCCCGCAAATCCGCCCCCCAAACCCCGCGATCGCCATGCTCGAACGTCGTCCCGTCTTCCCCGGTGTGATCGAGATGAACCACCAGGCGGGCTACCGCATCGGCTGCAACGTCTACCTCGTGTATGAGGGCCGCGATTGGGCGCTCATCGATGTCGGCTACGAGGAGACGGTGGACGAGATCATCGAGCTCATCCGCCAGATGGATTTCCCGCTCTCTCAGTGCCGGGCGCTCGTGGCCACCCACGCCGACGTGGACCACATCCAAGGGCTCGCCAAGGCCAAGGCCATCCTCAAGGCGCCGGTGCTCGCCCATCCGAAGGCGGTGGCGTCGCTCGAATCGGGCGACACGATCAAGACGTTCGCCGAGATCGCCGCGCAAAACGTCCACATGCCGATGCCCCCGGTGAAGATCGACCGCGAAATCGCCAACGGCGACACGATCGAGATCGGCTCGAGCCGCCTCGAGGTCTGGCATACGCCGGGCCACACCGACAGCCAGCTCGCCTTCCGGATGGGCAACCTGCTGCTCTCCGGCGACAACATCTACCGCGACGGCTCGGTCGGCGCGATCGACGCGCACCACGGCAGCGACATCCCCTCGTTCATCAAGTCGCTCGAGCGGATCGCGAAGAGCGACGTCGAGTGGCTGCTGCCGAGCCACGGCCCGATCTTCCGCAAGGATGACAAGCTGCTCGCGAAGACGATCGGCCGGCTGGAGGGCTACCTCACGCTCGCCGACTTCGGCACCTGCGCCCCGCACTGGCCGCTGATCGACGAGTGGGATCGCGAACTCGCCGAGGGCCGCTTCCCCAACGCCAAGCCGCAGCCCGCCTAGCCAGCAAGCGGGAAGGCGAGCGGGTCGGCGGAAGCTCGAGGAGCATTTGGACCGAGTCCGCGAGGGCCACCGCGACGAGACTTCTGTCGCCCGCGAGCCGTGACGCTGGATCGCGGTTACCCTGCTGGGAAACCCTGAGGGTTTTTCCGTAAAGAACGGTCGTGCGGGCGGCCGATATCTTCCCTGACGCTGTTTTTTCAGGGGGGACAATCCGATGACACGGCACCTTGCCGCCGCGGCGCTCGTCGCCGGGGCGATGTTGTTCAGCACAAATGCCGCCGAGGCCCAGCATCCGGGCCAGCAGTCCTACGGCCGCGAGTGGGGCCAATCCGCCGGCAATCCCGATTGGAACCGCTTCTACCACTATCCCTATGTGTGGTATCCGCACAACTACTACGCGGACGGCTACTACCAGAGCGCCGACGACCTCTACTACCGCTATCCGCAGGAGATGCGGGTGCCCGTCTACAACCGGCAGTGGCAGAACGACTATCCGAAGTCGCGCCGCTACCACCAGGGCCACCACTTCCACCTCGACGTTTTCTAGTTTCACGCCCGCAGGGCCATCCATGGCCCCTGCGGGCTTGGCGGGCTCCGCCCGCTGATGCAAAACCCGGCCCTCCGGGCCTGGCGCTTCAGCAGGCGGTGAGGGTCTACACTCACCGCCATGCAGCACTCCAAACATCCGCCATTCGAGAACGAGCGCGAGGCCGCGCGGTGGTGGCTCGACAACGTCTATGCCGGCGATGACGCCGTGCAGCTCACGCCGCGGGCCGTGATCAGCGGCATGCTGATCGGCGGCCTGATGTCGATCAGCAATCTCTACGTCGGCCTGAAGACCGGCTGGGGCCTGGGCGTGACGATCACGTCCTGCATCATCGCCTACGCCGTCTTCACGTTTCTCGAGCGGATCGTGCCGGCGTATCGCAACCGGCCGTTCTCGACGCTCGAAAACTACACGATGAGTAGCGCCGCCAGCGCCGCGGGCTACATGAGCAGCGCAGGCCTCGTGTCGGCGATCCCCGCGCTCTATCTCACCACCGGCCGGCTGCTCACCTGGTGGGAGATCGGCCTCTGGCTCTTCGCCCTCTCGATCCTCGGCGTGTTCATGGCAATCCCGCTCAAGCGGCAGTTGATCAACGTCGACCAGCTCCCCTTCCCTTCCGGCATCGCCACCGCCGAAACGCTCAAGAGCATGCACAGCGAAGGGGGCGAGGCGGTGGTGAAGGCGCGTGCGCTCTTCGCCTTCGGCATCGTGGGGGCCGTTGTCGCGCTGTGGCGCGACCTCTTCGCGCAGGTGAAATTCCTCGCCGCGTACGCCTTTCCGGCCGAGATCCCCTTCTGGCCGTCGGCCTTCGGCCGCGACCTGCTCGCGAAATACACGATCGGCATCGAGGGCTCGCTGATCATGGTCGCCGCCGGCGCGATCATGGGGATGCGGGTGGCGGCATCGATGCTCGTGGGCTCGATCATTTTCTATTGGATCATCGGTCCCGTGCTGGTGGAGCGTGGCATCGCGCAGCCCGGTTACCGCGGAATCGTGTCGTGGGTGCTCTGGCCTTCGACGGCGATGATGGTGGCCTCGGGGCTCTTGTCATTCGGGCTCAAGTGGCGAACGGTGGCCCGCGCCTTCGGCGGGCTGTCGCGGCTGTTCGGCAGCACGCCGACGCCCGACGACAAAGATCCGCTCGCGCACGTCGAGGTGCCGGCGTCGTGGTTCATCGTCGGCACGCTGGTGGCGGGAACGGCCTGCGTGATCCTCGGGCACTACCTCTTCGGCATCACGTGGTGGATGGGCATCCTTGCGGTGCTCGTGACGTTTCTGCTCTCGATCGTCGCCGCGCGGGCCACCGGCGAGACCGACATCACGCCGATCGGCGCGATGGGAAAGATCACGCAGTTGATCTACGGCGTCGTCGCCCCGACGAACATCACGACGAACCTGATGACCGCCTCGATCACGTCGGGGGCCGCGTCGCACGCGGCCGACCTGCTCACCGACCTGAAGAGCGGCTACCTGCTCGGCGGCAATCCGCGGAAGCAGACGATCTCGCAGCTCTTCGGCGTGTTAGCCGGAACGCTCGTGAGCGTGCCGGCCTATCTCTTCGTGGTGCAGCGCAACCCAGAACGGCTCGGCTCGGAGGCGCTGCCCGCGCCGTCGGCGAAGGTCTGGGCCGGCGTGGCCGAACTGCTCGCCAAGGGAATCGACGCCCTGCCTCAGGGAGCGCTTGCCGCGATCGTGGTGGGCGTTGCGATCGGCATCGCGCTGACGCTCCTCGAGGAATTCGGGCCGAAGTCCTGGCGGCCGTGGCTCCCCTCGACGACGGGCCTCGGCATCGCCGGCGTGATCCCGGCCTTCAATGCATTCGCGATGTTCGCCGGGGCGCTTGCCGCCTGGCTCTTCGCAAAGTCGCGGCCGCAGGCGGCGGAGACCTACACGGTGCCCATCTCGAGCGGCCTCATCGCCGGCGAGAGCCTGATGGGCGTGGGCATCATCCTCACGCTCGAGCTTCTGAAGCTCGCGACTTCGTAGACCGTCTACCACACCACGCCGCAGAGTATGTTCGCCGCCTGGTCGACCTCGTCGAGGTCGATCCACTCGTCGGCCGTGTGGGCCTGGGCGATCGAGCCCGGCCCGAAGACGACGCTCGGCACGCCGGCCGCCGCGAAGATGCTGGCGTTGGTGCCGTAGCGGGCGGCGGTGCGCCGCGTTTCGATCCCACAGGCTCCCGCCGCCGCTTCGATCGCCTTCGCGCACGCAGCCGCATCGGCCTCCGGCAGCCCCGCGCTCTCCACGAATGGCGGTTCATGCTCGATCCGCGCTCCCGGCGCTGCGGTGGCGATCCGCCGGATCACCTCGTCGCGGGCTTCGAGCGGCGACTCCCCCGGCACGATCCGGCGGTCGATCTCCAGGACGACGAGATCGGGCACGAGGTTCACACCCGTGCCGCCACGGATCGTTCCCAGGCTCAAGGTCGGCGGGCCGCACGGCTGATCGGGCCGGCGCCGCAAAAGTTCCCGCGCGAGCTCCTCGATCGCGAGAATCACGCGGCCGGCCGGATAGATCGCGTTCTCACCCTGTTCGGGGAAGGCGCTGTGGCAGGCTCGCCCATGGATGCGGATCCGCCAGCGGACCGCGCCCTTGTGCTGCGTGACGATGTCGAGATCGGTCGGTTCGGCCACGATCGCGGCGGAGGGCCTGGCCTTCACGAGTCCGCCGGCGGGCTGACCGGCTTCCGGGGTCGTCCAGAGCCGGGCCAGGGCCTTCGCGCCCGAGAAGCCAAACTCCTCGTTCACCGTCGCCGAGAAGATCACCGTCTTTTTTCGCGGCTTGTCGGAGGCCCGCAGCCGATCGAGCGCCACGAGCATCGCGGCCATGCCCCCCTTCACGTCGCAAGACCCGCGGCCGTAGAGCCGGCCGTCGCGGACCAATGGCGCGAAGGGTTCGATCGTCATGCCGTCGGCGGGCACCGTGTCTTGATGGGCGTCCCAGAGGATCACCGGTGCCTTGGCGACCGTCGCGTCGAGACGGGCGATCACGTTGTCGCGGCCGGGCGCGACGTGCTGGCGGGCCCAGGGAATCCCCGCCGCCGAGAATCGCTGCACGAGGTAATCGGTGATGCGGCCCTCGAGATACTCCGGGCCGGAGACATCGCGTCCCATCGGGTTGACGCTCGGACGGCGGACGAGATCGGCGAGAGTGGCGACGTGGTCTGACATCACAATCACCCTACCAAACCCGGGCGTTTCTTTCCCGCGGCACCGGCCGCGTGATACGATTTCCCCGTCGAGCGGGTCGCGTCGCCGCCGGGGCGATTCGATCGACGGCGTTCCACTTCGCGGTTTCGGCAGAGGTGCTTCATGGCTCGAGGATTCGTCGGCGTCGCGGCGCCGCTTGTGATGGTTGCGGTCATCGCGGCCCCCCCCGCCCGCGGGCAGACCTCGCAAGACGAGCAGGCCATCCGCGCTGCCGGCGCCGCCTACCAGCAGGCGCTCGAGCGCGGCGACGGCAAGTCGCTCGGTGAATTCTGGACGGCCGACGGCGACATCATCGACGACACCGGCAACCGGATGAAGGGCCGCGAGACCGCGTCGCTGGCGGTCGCGCCACGAGCCGATGCGCCGCGTCCCGAACTGAAGCTCCGCGACACGAGCCTGCGGTTTATCGCCCCGGGCGTGGCGATCGAGGATGGCCTGATCGAGGTAAAGCAACCCGGCGCCGGAGTGGCGATGACGGGCCGCTTCTCGGCCACGTGGGTGAAGCAGGGCGATGGCTGGAAGATCGCGAGCCTCCGCGAGGCCCGGCTCGGCGCGGCGAGCGGACAGGAGCAACTGGCCGATCTCGACTGGATGGTGGGAGACTGGACGGTCGTCGACAACGCGCCCGCGAAGGATGCCGCCCGGAAGCCAACGATCGAGGTCTCCGTGCGCTGGAACGCCAACCGCACCTACCTGCTCCGCGACATGAAGATCACGCCCCCGGCCGCACCGGGCGCGGAGCCGACAGCCCCGATGCACGTCACGCAGCGGATCGGCTGGGATCCGCTTTTGCGGCAGATCCGTTCTTGGGTTTTCAGCGGCGACGGCGGCCACGGCGAGGCCTTTTGGAGCCGCGACGGCGGCTCGTGGCTCGCCCGCACGACGGCCGTGCTTCCCGACGGCTCGCAGACGGCGTCGCTCAACGTCTACACCTACGACGGCAAGGACCACTGCACGTGGCAGTCGATCCACACGCACGCCGGCAGCGAGCACGCGCCGCCGGTCAACATGACGATGATCCGCAAGCCGGGGAGGCCGACGAAATGATGCCGGGGGTTTTTACGACACAAATCACACATTCCACGCTCCTCGCGGTCTTCGCGATGTCCGTCATCACGGCAGCCGGCCCGGCCGTGGCGCAGCCCCCCGCCGATGCAAAAAAAGAATCCGCCGCGGACGACATCGCCAAGAAGGCGGAGATTCTCCGCAGCCCGCGGTGGCGACGGGCCATCTTCGAGCTCGGCGAATGGCTCGACACCCAGGAGATCTATCCACCCAAGCAGGTCTTGAAGATCAAGGCCGACTTCAATCAACGCGTCGCGAAGATGTCGTCCTACGAGCTCGAATACCTGCTCGAAGACCTTGAAACGAAATTCAAGGTGATCGATTCGCCCGAGGCGAAGGATGCCCGCGCCTGGGTCGGGCAATACCTCTCGGCGATGTCGGACCGCAAACGCGAGGAGGTTTTGAAAGACATTCCCGACATCGTGACGATGTCGTCGGGTCAGCTCTCGCAGGAGATCCAGAAGATCGAGACGAAGCGGCAGTCGCTCCAGCAGCAGCAGGCCGCCTTCGATCAGGGCCGGCAGGCGCTCGCCGAACAGGCGCAGGAGGCGAGGCAGCAAACCGCGATGGCCGCCGCGCGGTCGGCCGCACAGTCGAGCGGCCCGGCCTACTCCCCCTACCGCAGCCAGGGAGGCGGCAAGCCCCCCTTCTCCGACGTGCACGGCTCGGGCATGTCGATCGGCGTCGGTCCGTTCGGCGCCTACGTCGGCTTCAACGTCGGCAACTTTTAAGGCGCATCCAGCCCGAAAAAACGCCTGCCTCGTCGGCCGCGGCCTCGGGCTGTATAACTCTGACGGTTATGACGGCTGGCCGGCGGCCCCCTCGGGTCCCGGCTTTTTTGGGCGTCGACTTCGTGACGAATTTCACGAAGTGGCCTCCCACGGCCGATTTTCAGAGGTGACCGGACCCGCCGACCGTTTCCGCCAGGCAACGCCCATGGACGCCATCCTCCCAGTGCTGCTCTTCGTCGCCATCGCGGCGGCGGTGTCGGTGGGCCTGGTGGGATTCGCGCAGCTCGTCGGCCCCAAACGGTCGAGCGCCGTCAAGGAAATGCCGTACGAGAGCGGCATGGACCCGATCCACGACACGCGCCGGCGGTTCGACGTGCGGTTTCACCTCGTGGCGCTCACGTTCCTCGTCTTCGACGTCGAACTGCTCTTCCTCTATCCCTGGGCGGTGGCCAGCCGCTCGGCCGCCGGCATCGACGCCGCGGTCGCCGGCGGGCTCGTCTCGTCGCGGCTGCTCGTGTTCGCCGGGGCCATGCTCTTCATCGCAACCGTGGTGGTCGGATTCGCCTACGACTGGCGGAAGGGGGTCTTCAAATGGCGGTAGGGCAGTCACAGAAGCTCGAGCTTCCCGAGAACGTCGTCGTCAGCAAGCTCGACGAATTGGCGAATTGGTGCCGCAAGAACAGCCTCTGGCCGATGCCGTTCGCGACGGCCTGCTGCGGCATCGAGCTGATGGCGACCGGTGCGAGCAAGCACGACCTGGCGAGATTCGGCGCCGAGGTCTTCCGCTTCAGCCCGCGGCAGTGCGATCTGATGATCGTCGCCGGCCGCGTGGTGATGAAGATGCTGCCGGTGCTGCAGCGGATCTGGCTGCAGATGCACGAGCCGAAGTGGTGCATCTCGATGGGCGCCTGTGCGAGCACGGGCGGCGTCTTCGACACCTACGCCGTCGTGCAGGGGATCGACCGCTTCATCCCGGTCGACATGTACGTGCCGGGCTGCCCGCCGCGGCCGGAGCAGCTGATCCAGGCCATCATCGACCTGCAGGACAAGATCCAGCGCGAGGGCACGATCACCGGCCGCGAGTTCGACACCGCGGAGCGGCAGCGGCGGAAGCGGGCGCTCGTCGAGCAATCCCTGCCGCTCACGATCGACGCCTCCCGCAACCCCGTCATCCAGCGCGAACTCGCCGACACCATCCAGCACGGCTGATGCCGTCGATCCCACCTCCCGCCAATGCCCCAGCAGCCCACTCCCGTCAACGATGTCCTCGACGCCCTCGCGGCCACGTTTGGCCCGCTTGAGACCACCGTGTTTCGCGACGAGACGCGGGTCGTCGTGCCGGAGCCGAAGTCGTTCGAGGTGTTCCAGACCCTCAAGGCCCGTGGCTTCGATCTGCTCGTGGATGTCAGCTGCGTGGATTATCTCGAATACAAGGGGGCGAAGCACCGCTACGGGCTCGTCTACCTGCTCGCCTCGACGACGACCAACCAGCGGCTCACCATCCGCGTGTTCGTCGACGATCCCGAACCGAGCGTCCGCAGCGTCGTGCCGCTGTGGGAGGGCGCCAACTGGCTCGAGCGCGAGGTCTGGGACCTCTTCGGCATCCGCTTCGAGGGACACCCCGACCTGCGGCGGCTGGTGATGCCGGAGCAGTTCACCGCGCACCCGCTCCGCAAGGACTACCCGCTGCAGGGCCGCGGCGAGCGGCATAACTTCCCCGTGCTCACGCGAGACGACGGCTGAAGCCCGTCCTACCATGGCAATCGCAACCACTGAATTCGATGCGGCGACCGGCGGCCCAGACGGCGGCCGCAGCGAGGACTACCTCTGGACGCTGAACTTCGGCCCGCAGCACCCCGCGACACACACGACGCTCCGGCTCGTGCTCAAGCTCGAGGGGGAGCGGGTCGTCGACGCGATGCCGGAGATGGGCTACCTGCAC